>RFJN01000191.1 GCA_003694875.1 Planctomycetota bacterium
AGATCGACCGGCCGCCCCTTCTCGACCTGGTCCTTGATGATCTCGAACAGACGCTGGTTGGCGGAGCGATAGAAGTGCTCGGGGCGCAGGAACTGCAGCACCGCCCAGGCCGCCTCGTTGTCGATCAGGATCGAGCCGAGCACCGACGCCTCGGCTTCGAGATTCTGCGGTGGCAGCCGTTCGATCAGTTCCATGCGGGCGACGGACTCCGGGGGCGTGGGGTGGCTGCACGACGCGCCGCCGGGGGGCGATACGGCGGGACGCGCGGTGTCGGACCGGACGCGCCGGGACGGCGACGTGCGCCGCCGTCCCGGTACGCGCGGGCCGGGTCAGGACGTGGCCGCCGGCTTCTCCTCGACGACCCACACCTTGGCCGTAACCGGCTCGAGTTCCTTGTGCAGCTTGAGCTGCACCTCGTAGACCCCGAGTTCCTTGATCGGCTCGGCGATCAGCACCGCCTTCTCGGAGACGGGGTAGCCCTCGTCGGCGAAGGCCTGCGCGATCTGCGCCGCCCCCACCGAGCCGTAGAGCTTGCCCTCCTCGCCGGCGAGCGCCCGCACCGTGACGCGCTTGCCCTCGAGGTCCTTGCCGATCTTCTCGAGCTCGGCCTTGCGGGCCCGCTCCTCGGCGAGAAGCTGCTGCTTGCGGCGCTCGACCGCGAGCAGGTTGTCGGGCGTGACCGCGACCGCGAGCCCCGCCGGCAGCAGATAGTTGCGTGCGTAGCCCGGCTTGACGTCGACCACGTCGCCGATCACCCCGAGCCCCTCGACCGTGTCCCGTAGCAACAGTCGCATGTGTGCGTCTCCTCCTGTCGGATCCGTTGGCGCTCGCGGCGAGCTACTCGACGTAGCTCATGAGCGCGAGGAAACGCGCCCGCTTGACGGCTCGGGCAAGCTGCCGCTGGTGGCGTGCACAGTTGCCCGAACGCTTGCGCGAGAACAGCTTGCCCTGGTTCGTCACGAGCTTCTGCAGCCCGTGCACATCCTTGTAGTCGATCTCGGTCACCCCATCGCGGCAGAAGCGGCAACGGGTCTCGCGACCGAACACGGTGATCCTGGCCATGACGGCTTTGCTCCTCGATCGGTTCGTCCTGACGTGTCCCTGCGATCCGTACCGCCGCTCAGCGGCGGCGACGACGCCGGCTGTGGATGCTCTCCTTGGCGCGCTTCTCCGCGAGCTTCGCCCGCTCGGCGCGCAACTCCATCAGGTTGTCCTCCTGCAGCAGCAGGTAGCGCAACACGTCGTTGTTGTACTCGAGATCGCGCCGCAGCCCCTTGACCGCGTCGGGCTCCATCATGAGCACCGTCAGCCAGTAGACCCCGCGCCGCTCCTTGTCGATCTCGTAGGCGAGTCGCCGCTCGTCCCACTTCTCGATGATGTTGCACTCCACGCCGTGCTTCTCGAACAACTGCCGCAGGATCCCCTCCCCGGCGTCCGCACCCCCACCGGCGGTGGTGCGCAGCACGAACATGCCTTCGTACAGCCGCTTCGCCATCACCAACTCTCCTGTCCGGGAGCCGCTCGCCAGACGCCCCTGCGCCCCGGCGACCGATCGCTCCGCCTCCGTGTTCTCACTCCGTTGCGCGCGCCCGCGCGCCGGGCTCGGCCGCGGGTGGCGCAGCATTGTAGCGACGACTCGCCGCTTCGACACCCTCGTGTGCCCACAGCTCGGCACAATCGGCCGCGCGCTCGATCACCTCGCCGAGGGCGCGCTCCTGCTCGTCGGGAAAGCGCGAGAGCACCCAGTCGGCGGCGTCGATCTCCGGCGGCGGTGCGCCCACCCCCACCCGCAACCGCGCCACCTCCTGCGTCCCGAGTTCCCGCAACACCGAGGCGAGCCCCTTCTGTCCACCCGACGAACCCCGCGCCCGAATCCGCAACCGCCCGAACGGCAGCGCGATGTCGTCGCACACCACGAGCAGCCGCGAGGGATCGGTGCGGAAGTAGCGCACGAAGTGCGCCACCGCACGCCCCGACTCGTTCATGTACGTCTGCGGCTCGAGCAGCAGCAGCCGCCCGTCGCGGAACCGACAGTCGCCGTAGACCGCCTCGAAGCGCCGCTGCGAGAGCGATACCCCGAGGCGCTCGGCGAGCCGGTCCACCACGCGGAAGCCCACGTTGTGGCGCGTGCGCGCGTAGCGTCGGCCCGGGTTGCCGAGGCCCGCCACGATCCAGACCGGGCTCGCACCGCCGGAGCGCGTCACCGATCAGCCTTCGTCCGTCTCCTTCGGCTTGCCGATCCGCTCCGGCTCCGAAGCGGCCTCGGCCTCCTCGACCACCTCGCCCCGCTTGGGAGGCAGCACGTGCAGCACGAGCTCGTCCGCATCACGCAGCGCCCGCACGCCGTCGGGCAGCGGCAGATCGGCCACCCGCAGCACGTCGTCGATCCCGAGTTCCGAGATGTCCACCTTGAGCGCCTCGGGGATCGCGTCCGCGCGGCACTCGATCTCGATCTCGTGCAGCAGCTGCTGCAGCATCCCGCCCTGCAGCACGCCCTTGGCGTCACCGACGAGTTCGATGCCGACCTCGAGGTGAATGCGCTCGTCGAGATCGACGCGCGTGAGGTCGACGTGCAGGATCTCGTCGGTCAGCTCGTCCCAGGCGATCTCCTTGACCACCGCGGGCTCGCTGCTGCCGTCGGGCAGCTTGACCGTCAGCACGCGCGCGTGGTGCCGCAGCACGTCGGCGAACGCGCGCGTGTCGAGACTCAGGTGCACGTTGTCCTTCTTCTTTCCGTACAGCACCGCGGGGGTGCGACCGCTGCGACGAAGACGCCGCGCGTTCGCGCTGCCGAGCGCCTCGCGGATCTCCGCCTCGAGAACCAGCATCTCCTGCGTCATGTCCGTCCTTCCTTCCTGCTCGGGCGCCGCGTGCCCCCCTCGGAGCCGCGCTCGCCTCCACTTCTCGTTCGTTGTCCCTCGCGCGCGGGCTGCGCCCCTCAGACGTGTGCGCGCAACGCCACGCTCTTTTCTCGAAACAGACTGCTGATGCTCTCGTGGTGGTGGATGCGCCGGATCGCCTCGCCGAGAAGCGGCGCCACGCTCGCCACGTGGAAGTTGTCCGGCAACGGCTTGTCCTCGACCGGGACCGTGTCGGTGATCACGACCTGCTCCACCGGGGCCTTGCGCAGCTTTTCGACCGCGTTGCCCGCGAGCACCCCATGGGTGGCGCAGATGTAGATCTTCTCCGCTCCCTTCTCCTTGAGGGCGCGGGCGGCCTCCACGATCGAGCCACCGGTGGAGATCATGTCGTCGACGAGCAGCACGTTCTTGCCGCGCACGTCCCCGATCACGAACTGCACCTCGGTGTGCTGGGGCGAGACGCGTCGCTTCTCGACCATCGCGAAGTAGGCATCGAGCCGCTTGCTGTAGCCCCAGGCCATCTTCGAGCCGCCGATGTCGGGCGAGGCGACGACGAGATCCGGGATGCGCTTCTGTCGGAAATAGCCGGCGAGCACCGGCGAGGCGTAGAGGTGATCGACCGGCACGTCGAAAAAACCCTGGATCTGCGCCGCGTGCAGATCGACGGTCAGCACCCGATGCGCCCCCGCGCGCTCGAGCAGATTCGCCACGAGCTTGGCGGTGATCGGCACCCGGCCCTCGTCCTTGCGATCCTGCCGCGCGTAGCCGAAGTACGGAATCACGACGGTGATGCGGCGGGCCGAGGCGCGCTTGAGGCAGTCGACGAGGATCAGCAACTCCATGAGGTTCTCGTTGACGGGCGCGCAGGTGGGCTGGACCACGAAGCAGTCCGCCCCGCGCACGTCCGAGTTCACCTTGACGTCGATCTCGCCGTCGGGAAACCGCCCGCAGTGCGCGTCGCCGAGTTCGACCCCGACGTATTCGCAGATGTCACGCGCAAGTTTGGGGTGCGCGTTGCCGCTGATGATGACGATATCGCCCTGCCGCATGATCCGCCCGCCTCACCGTCTCGGGTCGAGCGGCCGCGCCGGCACGCCGACCCAGGTTTCGCCGCTCTCCACACGACTTCCCCGCGTCACCACCGCGCCGGCCCCCGTACGCGCCCCCGGGGCGAGTTCGCAGGGCGCCACGAGCAGCGAGCCCGAGCCGACGAACGCGCCCTCGCCCACCACGCTGCGGTGCTTGTCCTTGCCGTCGTAGTTGCAGAACACGGTGCCGGCGCCGACGTTGGCGCGCGGCCCGATCTGCGCGTCGCCTATGTACGCAAGGTGCTTCGCCTTCGCGCCCTCGCCGATCGTGCTGCGCTTGACCTCGACGAAGTTGCCGACCTCGGCGCGCGCGGCGAGCTGCGCCCCCGGACCGAGGTGCGCGAACGGTCCGACCACCGCGTCGGCGCCCACCCGCGCACCGCGCCGCAGCACGCTGAACGGCTCGATGCGCGCACCCGGCGCCACCTCGACGTCCACCTCGATCCAGACGAGTTCCGGTGCGGGGATCTGCACCCCGGACCGCATGAGGCCGTACACGATGCGCTTTCGCAGGATCGCACCGGCGTCGGCGAGCTGCTCGATCGTGTTGACGCCGAGCACCTCCTGCCACTGCTCGGCCCGGAACGCGGCGACGGTCTTGCGGGCGGCGACGAGTCGCTGCACGACGTCGGTGAGGTAGCGCTCGCCCTTGTAGGGCTGGACGGGAAGCTGCTCGAGCAGATCGGCGAGCCCCTCGGTATCGAACACGAAGGTGCCGGAGTTGATCTCGTGGATCCCGCGCTCGCCCGGCCGCGCCTCGCGGTCCTCGACGATGCGCGCGACGCGCTCGCCGTCCCCGCTGCGCACGATCCGCCCGTAACCCGACGGATCGGGCACCTCGGCGGTGAGCACCGTCGCGGCCGCGGCGGCCTGTTCGTGTCGCTCGATCAGCGCGGCGAAGGTCTCGGGGCGGATCAGCGGCGCGTCGCCGCAGGCGACGAGAACGCGTGGGGGCAGGCCCGTGGCCTCGAGGGCGCGCAGCCCGGCGAGCGCCGCCCCGCCGGTGCCGTCCGGCTGGGGCTGCACCGCGACGCGCACCCCGGGCCGATCCTGCAACGCGTGTGCGACGCGATCGTCGTCCGCCGGCACGACGACCACCGCCGGCCCGTCGACCCCGGCGGCGGCGATCGCGTCGAGCACGTGCTCGATCAGCGGCTTGCCGAGCAGTGGCTGCAGCACCTTGGGACCGGATGCACGCATGCGCGTGCCCTGTCCGGCCGCGAGCACGATTGCTCCGGTGCGCCCCTCGCCCGTCGTCTCGTTCCTGTCGCTCACGTCGTCGCCTGCTCTCGACACGCCACCGCCAGTGCGGGCGGCCGCGTCTACCCTCGGCTGCTCGCGGTCGGTCGCCTCTTCGGGAAACACGTCGAAGTTCCGGAGCTACCCGGCCAGGACTCGAACCTGGAACGAGAGGACCAAAACCTCTTGTGTTGCCAATTACACCACCGGGTAACCGAATCCTTCCCGTCGCGCACCGCAGCCCGCGAGGGCCGGGACTATATCCGTTCGATCGCCCGGCGTCAACGACGGTTGCGGCCGGGGCACCAGGCGGTTGCCGAGCACGACGCGCGAGGAATCGATCACCGCGGCGTCTCGGGCGGGGGTTGCGCTTGCTTCGCGGGAGCCGATCCACGGGGCGAGCCGGCGCCGGTGTCCTCGCCTCCTCCCGAGCCGTCGGCACGGTCAGCTTCCCCGCGTGCGCGCCGCTCGAGCCGTTCGGCGAGTTCCTTGCGCACCTGCTGCACCTCGCCGCTCAGGCGCTCGAGTTCGACCGCCGCCTCGGCCGCGCGCCGCGCCGCCGCCGCGCTCGCCCGCTCGGCGGCGAGTCGACGCAGCTCGGCCGCGAGCGCGCTCGCCCGTGGGAACTTCGAGGCGAACGCCTCGAGGCGCTCGAGCGCCTGTTCCGGCGGACCGTCGAGGATCTGCGCCCGGAAGCGCAGAAACGCGAGTTCCGCCGCGTCGGGCGCCTGCCGTTCGAGGATCCGCTGCCACGCCTCGGCCGCCTGCGTGCGACCGCTCGCCCACTCGAGGCGCACGAGGGCGAGCAGCGTCGCGGGGTCGGAGACGTCGGCGGCGAACGCGCGCAGCAGCGCGGCGCGTTGCGTCGGCCGATCCCCGCGAGCCGCCGCCACGCGCGCGCGTTGCCGCTCGAGCCGCGCGATGTCGCGATAGACCGCAGCGGTACGCGCGAGCGGGTGGACGTCGGCCGCGGCCCACAGAAGCAGCGTCACGCGCTGCCATCGCCGCTCGGGTGTTTCGCTTTCGGCGACGGAGAGCGCCTCGCGGGCAAGCGACAGGCGCACGAGCGCGAGGCGCCGACGCGCCTCGGTGTCGTCGGGACGCTCGGCGACGAGCCCCTGCAGGATCCGGGCGGCCTCCTCGAATCGGCGCCGGCTCGCCTCCCGGCTCGCGCGGGCGAGCGCGCGCTGCTGTCGGCGGGTTCGCCGTACGGCACCGCCCCCCCCACCGATCGTCTCGCAGCTTCGGCGCAGCGCCGCGATCTCGGAGCGCAGCGCCGCGTCGCCGTCCGACAGGGCCTCGGCCGCCGCCAGATACGCGCACGCCACACCGGGCCGCCCCGCACCGAGAGCCGCCTTCGCGCTCGCAAACCACGAGCGGGCCTGCAACGGTTGCGCAGGCGGTGCGGGATCGGTGAGCGCCCGAGCAGCGGCGGCGACCGTGCTCGGAGCGGGCCTGTCCGCCGGCGGCCTGTCGGTGCCCGCACACCCCGAGAGCGCGGCAGCCAGTACCGAGACCACCAGCCGTTCGCGCCGCCTGTGCCTCTTCACCGCTGGTGTCCTCCGCTGCCCTGCCGCTTGGCGACCGCGGCCATGATCGCCCGCGCGGTGCCGGGACGCAACGGCGTCGGCTCGGCGGCCTCAACGCTGCGCCGACAAACGCGCAACCTTGGGCGTAACCGAAGGTTGTGGCGAGTTGCGTTGTCGAGTCCCCCGCTCGCGCACTACCATGGAGCGCGTCGCGACGCGTTCGCGACGCTCGCAACCGCGCAGGAGATCCGACGCGATGGAGCCGAGCGGCCCCTCCCCCCACCGCTCCCGCGAGCACCGCCACCCGCTCGGGTGGTACTCGTTCACGCTGCCGCGAGGCTGGCAGATCGCAGCCCATGCCGATGACCCGCACGTGATGCGGCTCGTGCTGCCCGGCGGGGAAGGCAGCGGCTCGATCTCGGTCTCGACCTCCGAACACGAGCCCTTCCCCCCGGCATCGCTCGCACTGCTGCGTCGGTCGCTGCCCGGCATGTCGGTGATCGAGGCGAGTGCGGCCGAGGGCAGTCGCTGCGGCATGCGCTACGCCCGGCGCGACGA
>RFJN01000192.1 GCA_003694875.1 Planctomycetota bacterium
CCTCGGGCTCGTCGGACGCCGACTCGCGCGCCTCGGGCCGGCGTTCGAACCAGATCCGCGCCGTACCGATCCCGAGTTCGTCCCCGGGCCACAGCCGCGCCCGCGCGAGACGCTTGCCGTTGTAGCGCGCGTGCGGCAGCCCGGGACACGTCTCGGCGTACCAGACCCCGCGGTGCCGGCGCAGCCGGATGTGCACCGGCCCCGCCTCGGGATCGCGCACGGCGACGGCGCAGTCGGGATCGCTGCCGATCGTGACCTCGTCGCCGTCGAGCTCGTAGGTCACGAGCCGCCCGCGCTCCTGCACGATCAGCTTCATCGTCGCCTTCGATCCCCGCTCCGACGCGGGCCGCATTGTAGCCGCAGCCCGCCGGTGGCGACAACGCGCGCACACGCGGGCGGCCGCGCGGCGCAACGCCGCCGGTCGCGGCGGCTTGCGGCCGGTGTGCGGGGCGGGTTGTCGGCGGCGAGGCGCTCTTGACCCCACGCGCCGCCCCCCGTACCTTCTCACGCTCACCGGGCGGCCGGTGCCCGCCCGGAAGCGAGGAGTGCGAGCATGAAATTCTTCATCGACACCGCAGCGATCGAGGAGATCCGCGAGGCCGCCGCCCTCGGTCTGCTCGACGGGGTCACCACGAATCCGAGCCTGATCGCGAAGACGGGCAAGCCGTTCCGCCCGTGCGTGGAGGAGATCTGCGCCGCGGTGGACGGGCCGGTCTCGCTCGAGGTGGTGGCGACCGACACCGACGGCATGGTGCAGGAGGGGCGCGAACTCGCGAAGATCGCGGACAACGTCGTGGTGAAGATTCCGCTCACCGCCGACGGGCTCAAGGCGACGAAGGTGCTGACCGGCGAGGGGATCGGGGTCAACGTGACGCTGTGCTTCTCGCCGCTGCAGGCGCTGTTCGCGGCGAAGGCGGGTGCCACCTACATCTCGCCGTTCATCGGGCGTCTCGATGACATCGGGCACGTCGGCATGGAGGTGATCGAGCAGATCCGCACGATCTACGACAACTACGGCTTCGAGACCGAGATCCTCGCGGCGAGCATACGCCACCCCACGCACGTGCTCGAGGCGGCGATGCTCGGCGCCGACGTCGCCACGATCCCCTTCGCCGTCTTCTCCAAGCTGATCCGCCACCCGCTGACCGATATCGGGCTCGAGCGCTTTCTGCGCGATTGGCAGCGCGTCCCGAAGTGACGTATCACCGAGCGTGAAGCGGGTCGGCCAACGCGGGTCGTCCGCGACACGCGACGGGATCAGCGGTGAGGATGGTGTGCAGTGGCAGAGACGCGCTTGTTCGGCGGCATCGCCATCGAGAAGGGGTTTTTGACGGTCGAACAGCTGCGGCACGCGCTCGCCGAGCAACGCGCCCGCAGGGAACGGGGCGAGGGCCACACGCTGATCGGCTGCCTCCTCGTGGAACTGGGGTACTTGACGCCGGAGCAGGTGGTCACGATTCTGAGCGAACACGACAGACGAACGGGCGATGGCGGGGTCGCCGCGATCGGCAGCGGAGCGCTCGAGATCCACGAGACGTGACCGCCGCCCCGGCGCTGCCGCCGCCCCCCTCTCGGAGGCGGAGATGGGCAACAAGTTCTCGGATCTTCTGTTCGGCGTGATCGCGGTCAAGAACGGGGTTCTGACGCGCGAGCAGCTCGACGACGCGGTGCGCTACCAGTGGGATCGGGCCGGAGGCAGCATCGGCCCCACCCTCGGCGAGATCTGCCAGAAGCTCGGCTACCTCACCGAGGAGGAGGTCAACGCGGTGCTCTGGGCGCAGGCCAAGAGCGAGAAGCAGCTCGAGGAGATGCTGTGCGGCCAGATCGCGATCCGCAACGGCATCCTCACCCAGGAGCAGCTCGACGCCGCGCTCGAGGAGCAGAAACGCCGCGGCCCCGGCGCCCGGCTCGGCCACATCCTGATCGAGCGCGGGGACCTGTCGCTGCAGGCGGTGCACGCGATCCTCACCTCGCAGAAGCGACTCAAGAGCGGGGCCAAGCCCGAGATCGAACCGCCGGCGATCTCGCTCGAAGAGGCCGCGCGCCAGAAGAAGAAGCGCGGCCCGGCCGCCACCCGCGTCAAGCCCCGGCGCAAGCGCGGCAAGAGCAGCAAGAGCGGCACGAAGAAGAAGGCGAAGAAGAAGTCCGCCGCCCGCAAGAAGGGCTGAGCGTCAATCCGTCCCCGCCTCCGACCACGCCCGCAGCCGCGCCGGTTCGACCGGCTCGATCACCCCGCGCTCGGTGATGATCGCGCGCACGTAGCGTGCCGGCGTCACGTCGAACGCGGGGTTGAAGACCGGCACGTCGGCCGGCGCGCACAGCCGACCGCCCACCCGACGCACCTCGTCCGGCGCGCGGTGTTCGATCGGGATCTCGTCCCCGCCGGCAAGCGCCGGATCGAAGGTGGAATACGGGGCGGCCACGTACAGCGGCACCGCATGCGCCTGCGCGAGCAGCGCAAGACCGTAGGTACCGATCTTGTTCGCCACGTCCCCGCTGGCCGCGATCCGGTCCGCCCCCACGATCACCGCGTCGATCGCACCACTCGCGAGCAGCGCGGCCGCCATGTTGTCGCACAGGAGCGTGACCGGCACACCGGCGCGCTCGAGCTCCCACGCGGTGAGCCGCGCCCCCTGCAGCAGCGGCCGCGTCTCGCACGCGTACACCCGCTCGAGCCGCCCCGCGGCGTACGCATGGTAGATCACCCCGAGCGCGGTCCCGATCCCG
>RFJN01000193.1 GCA_003694875.1 Planctomycetota bacterium
CGCGAGTCACGGCCTCCGGCCCCCGGGCCCGCGTACGACTGGATTCCGGGGCACTGGAGCTGGCTGCGCGGCCGTTTCGTGTGGGAGCCCGGGTTGTGGGTGCTCGTACCGCCCGGCGCCGACGGTTGGATTCCGGGCTACTGGGAGCGTCGACCCGGCGGGTGGGTGTGGCGGCCCGGGCACTGGAAGCCGCGCGCGCCCGAGGCGCCGCCCCCCGCGACGCCGACCGCAGCGCCGCATTCGTGAGCGGGCGGCGTGCCCGCTGCGCGGCACACAGCACACACGTTCGAGGATTGGCTCGTCTCGCTTCGGGGATGTGGCTGCCGTCGGTTCCCCCCCTCGCCGGCAAGAGTCCCATGAGGAACCCAGGAACCCGGGAATCCTGGTGACGGGCGGTCATGGGAAAAGAGGGAGCGACGGCACGGCAGCGCTGTCCGAGCCGGCCGGTTCGCACAACCCAGGCACCCGCCGCAAAGCAACATGTCTTGGCACTGCGCAGGTCGGATCGTCGGTGTGCATGACTTCTTTGCTATTCGTGCTGCACTGCACCGGACCGAACTTCAAAGCCCGGAAGATGGGGCTGGCGGTGCAATGGCGACCCCCAACGCCCCGCGGCGACGGCGAGACGCCGCCCGTCCGACAACCATGGGGCGTCTCGCGTGTTCGCCGTCCGCTGCGCCGCATGCCGCCTCCCTCGCCTGTCGGCCACCGAAGCAAGGCCACGGGTTCCCGAGATGCATGGCAGGAATGCCGGAATCCGGTCGCTCCGGGTGTCGGGATAGATCTCCGCCCGCACCGGTGGCAAGCGGCTACTGCCTTGCACCGCCGAACGCTGCGCTCGTCCCGACAGTCCGTTGCGCCTCGCCCCGTGCCGGCGTGGCAGGCAACCGCCAGCCAGGCCCACGTTGCGCCGTTTCGAAGCCAGCACCTTCGGTCGGTGACCCCGAATGCGCGTCGCGAGATTGCGCTCGACCAGGGACTTCCGGGCCCCTGCGTCACCTCACGGACCTTCCCGAGTCCGCACCGCCAGGCCCCCAGGCTCGCCTCCCCGGCTTCCCGGTCCCGGTTCGTGAACCCCTCCGGGGGCCTTGCCCGCCGGAGCGCGCCTGCTCACGAGGGCGCGCCGCGCAGCCGTCGCCACCAGGCGCGCACGCGGTTGCCGATCTCGCCGCGCAGGATCGCCGACGAGATGCCGCCCGAGACGCGCCCCGTGTCGCGCAGCTCGATCAGCGCCCGCTGCGCGTCGCGCGCACTCGCATACCGGCGCTTGGGGTTCTTGTGCATCATGCGGTGGATGATCGTGTCGAAGCCGTCGGAGACCGACGGCTCGAAGGACTGCAACCGCGGGGTCGGATCGCGCACCACCCGCCGCAGGATCTCCATCGCACTCTTGCCCGGAAACGGCACCCGCCCCGCCGCGCAGTGGAACAGCGTCACCCCGAGGCTGTAGAGGTCCGAGCGCGCGTCGAGCAACCCGTCGGCGGCGTATTCGGGCGCGATGTAGTAGGGACTGCCGAGCACCATCCCGTCGGCGGTCAGCGACTCGCCGAAGCGCGTGTCCTTGGCGAGCCCGAGATCGCACAGCTTCACCCGCCCACTCACGCTCACCATGATGTTGGCCGGCTTCACGTCGCGGTGGATGATGCCCTCGTCGGCCGCCGCCTGCAGCCCGGCGCACACCTGGATGCCGATGTCGATCAGCTCCGACTCGGGGATCTTGCCGCGCTCGCGCAGGATCGCGTCGAGCGCACGCCCCTCGACGTATTCGAAGACGTGGTAGACGTAGTCCCGGGTCTCGCCGGCGTCGAACAGCCGCACCACGTTCGGGTGGTTGATCCGCGCGGTGATCGCCGCCTCCTGCTTGAAGCGGCGCGCGTCGGGATCGCTGTGGCTGCCCTTGGGCGCCCGGACCTTGACCGCCACCGCCTCGCCGAGCGTGAACGACCAGCCCTGGTACACCGCGCCGCTCGCGCCCCGGCCGATCAGACGGCTGAGTTCGATGTCGGGCAGCACCCGGCAGTACGCCGGCGGAAAGCCCATCTGACCGAGCACGTTCTGGATCTGCACGAGGTCGAGCAACCCACGGTCGTGCAGCCACGCGCCGATCGATCGATCGACGCCGAGCGCGCGCGCGCGCTCCTGCTGCTGCAGCGCCTGCTCGACCTGATCGACGGTGAGAAGCTGCAACTCGATCAGCTTCTCACCAAACCGCAGCACCCCCTCGGTCATCGAAGCTCCCGGCGTTCGGCTCCCCTCTTGGTATTCGACGCGACGCAGCGGGGCTCCAGCCCCCGGAGGCGACGCCGAACCTCACCCTGCTGCGATCACTCCACGCGCCAGGTGTCGTGCCCGCGCAGCATGGCGGCGAGGTCTCCCGGACCGAGCCGCTCGATCACCTCCCGCTCCTGCGCGAGGTGCGACGCCACGAACTCCGGCGCCTGTCGCTCGAGCAATACCCCGATGGGGACGGGATACGGCGGGTGCTCGAGGGCAGTGAGCAGCGAGGCGTGGCGCGGGTCGGTCGCGTCGTAGATCCACGGATCGGCGCACGCGCCGGTCTCGGGGTCGCAGGTCGCGATCTCGACGTCGAGACACGACAGCCGCAGCGCCTTCGGCGCCTCGGGCGAGCCGAACCGCAGAGGCTTGCCGTGCTCGACCTCGAGCACGTTGTCGCTGCGGGTGCGCTTGTCGGTGAGTTCCGCGAACGCCCCGTCGTTGAAGATGTTGCAGTTCTGGTAGATCTCGAGAAACGCCGTGCCGGGGTGCGCCACCGCGCGACGCAGCATCTGCTGCATGTGCGGCACGAAGCGATCGATCGTGCGCGCGATCCAGGTGGCGTTGGCGCCGAGCGCGACGCGAATCGGATCGAGCGGGCGATCGATGCTGCCGTACGGCGTGCTCTTGGTCACCTTGCCCTGTTCGGAGGTGGGCGAGTACTGCCCCTTGGTCAGCCCGTAGATCCGGTTGTTGAACAGCAGGATGTTGAGGTTCACGTTGCGGCGAAGCACGTGCAGCAGGTGGTTGCCGCCGATCGACAGCCCGTCGCCGTCGCCGGTGATCACGAACACCACGAGCTCGGGATCGGTGAGCTTGAGCCCGGTGGCGATCGTGGGCGCCCGTCCGTGGATCGTGTGGAAGCCGTACGTGTTCATGTAGTAGGGGAAACGGCTCGAGCAGCCGATCCCGGAGATGAACACGATCTTCTCGCGCGGCACCCCGAGTTCCGGCAACGTGTTCTGCACCGCGCGCAGGATCGCGTAGTCCCCGCAGCCGGGACACCAGCGCACGTCCTGGTCGGAGGCGAAGTCCTTGCGCGTGAGACGCGCCGTCGTGCTCGTCATGCGTCTGCCCCCTGTCCGCTATCGGCCCTCGAACCGGCGCCGGTGCGCGCCCCGGGCTCGAGAAGCTGTTCGATCGCCTGCTCGATCTCCGCCGCGTGCAACGGCAGACCGCGCACGCGGTTGAAGCCCACCGCGTCCACGAGGAACTCCGCGCGCAGCATCCGCAACAGCTGCCCCCGGTTGATCTCGGGCACGAGCACGCGGCGGAAGCGTCCGAGCAGCGGCCCGAGATCGGGCGGGAACGGGTTGAGGTGCCGCAGGTGCACGGCCGACACCGCGTGCCCGCGCGCCTGCGCCCGCGAGACCGCGACATGGATCGCGCCGTAGGTGGAGCCCCAGCCCACCACGAGCACCTCCCCCTCGTCGGCCCCCTGCACCTCGAGCGGCGGGATCTCGCGCGCCACGCGCCGCACCTTCTCCTCGCGCACGCGCACCATGTGGTCGTGGTTGTCCGGGTCGTAGGACACGTTGCCGGTCCCGTCCTGCTTCTCGAGCCCGCCGATCCGGTGCTCGAAGCCCGGCCGCCCCGCAGGCGCCCAGCGGCGCGCGAGCGTCTCGGGATCTCGTGCGTACGGCGCGAACGTCTCCGGATCCTCGGCCCACGGCGGACGGATCTCGGGAAGCGAGTCGAGTTCGGGGATGCGCCACGGCTCGGAGCCGTTGCCGAGGTAGCCGTCGGTCAGCAGCAGCACCGGGGTCATGTGCTCGAGCGCTATGCGCACCGCCTCGAACGCCATGTGGAAGCAGTCGCCGGGGGTGGCCGGCGCGAGCACCACCACCGGGCACTCGCCGTTGCGACCGTACATGGCCTGCAGCAGGTCGGCCTGCTCGGTCCGGGT
Source organism: Planctomycetota bacterium (assembly GCA_003694875.1). Classification (GTDB taxonomy): domain Bacteria; phylum Planctomycetota; class J058; order J103; family J103; genus J103. The sequence continues at coordinate 4,181 of RFJN01000193.1, forward strand.
GGGCAGGCCGGTGGACGGACCGCCGCGCTGCACGTCGACCACCACGATCGGAAGCTCGGTCATGACCGCGAGTCCGATCGCCTCGCTCTTGAGCGCGAGCCCCGGCCCGCTCGTGCCGCAGACCCCGATCCCGCCCCCGAAGGCGGCGCCGATCGCGGCCCCCACCGCCGCGATCTCGTCCTCGGCCTGGAACGTGCGCACGCGGAAGTTGCGCAGTCGCGCCATCTCGTGCAGCACGTCCGAGGCGGGGGTGATCGGATACGAGCCGTACAGCATGACGAGCCCGGAGCGGTGCGCGGCTGCGAGCAGCCCGAGCGCGAGCGCCTGGTTGCCCGAGATCCGGCGATACAGACCGGGCGGCAGGTGCGCGGGGGCGACGTCGTAGGCGGGCCCGATCAGCTCGAGGGTGTCGGCGAACGCGAGCCCCGCCTTGAGCGCGCGCGCGTTGGCCTCCCGGAGCTCGGGCCGGTTCGCGAACTTCTTGCCGAGCCAGGCGAGCACCGGCTCCACCGGCCGATTGAACAGCCAGCTCACCACCCCGAGTGCGAAGAAGTTCTTGCAGCGCTCGGCCTCCTTGTGCGACAGGCCGAGCCCCTCGACCGCGCGGTGGGTGAGCGTCGAGATCTCGATGTCGATCAGCCGGTAGCGCTCGCGCAGCGTGGGGTCGTCGAGCGGATTGCTCTCGTAGCCGGCCTTCTGGAGGTTGCGGGGCACGAACGCATCGCGGTTGACGATCAGGATGCCGCCCGGCTTGAGATCGGGCAGGTGCACCTTGAGCGCCGCGGGGTTCATGGCGACGAGCGCGTCGAGCTGATCCCCGGGGGTGAAGACGGGGATCGAGCCGAACTGGATCTGGTAGGACGACACGCCGTAGAGCGTGCCGGCGGGGGCGCGAATCTCGGCCGGGTAGTTGGGCAGGGTGGCGAGGTCGTTGCCCGCCCACGCCACCTCGTGCGCGAACTGGCTGCCGGTGAGCTGCATGCCGTCGCCCGAGTCCCCGGCGAAACGCACCGTGGCAACGGTCAGCGGCTCGCGCGCGTGCGCGTGCACGTGCGCCTCATGCGATGCGGGAGTGCTCATGCGATTCGGGCTCCTGGGCCGGACTGGCTGCGGCGGGACCGGGTTCGCTCGCCCGCCGGCGCCCAATCGTACCGGTGGCGCCAGACCGCGTCGAGCCGTCGGTCAACTGCTGCCCGCTGCGTCCTCGTGCCCACGCGCCGAGGGCGGCCGCTCGGCCTCCTCCCTCTCCGTCGGCTCGCCGTCTCGTCCGGTGCGCCCCGCCGGGGCGCAGCCGCCCGACATTCACGTCGGAACGCCGAGCCGCGGCAGGATCCAGGCCTGCAGCGCGAACCACACGACCGC
>RFJN01000194.1 GCA_003694875.1 Planctomycetota bacterium
CGCGCGGGACGGACACAGAGGCCGCACCAGGGGCGAGCGCGTGACACCACTTGGCACCATCCTGATGCAGATGGGGTTCGTGACCCCGTTCGAGGTGCGCGAGGCGCTGGAGAAGCAGCGCCGCGACGGACAGGGCAAGCTCGGCGAGGTGCTGATCCAGCTCGGGCACGCCACCGCCAAGCAGGTCTCGCAGGCGCTCGCGGCCCAGCACGAGATCCCCTGGGTCGATCTGCGCAAGATCGACGTGCCGCCCGAGGTGATCGAGCTCGTGCCGAAGGACGTCGCGGTCGAGCACAACATCGTGCCGATCGCCAAGAGCGGCCGCTACCTGCGGATCGCCATGGCCGATCCGCTCGATTTCTACAGCCTCGACAACCTGCGCTTCATCCTCAACTCCGAGTTCGAACTCGTGCTCGCGTCGAAGGACGCGGTCCGGGATGCGATCAGCCACCACTACGGCGAGATCACGGGGCTCGGGGAGGTGATCGGCGACCTCACCGCCGAGGACGTCGACGTGCGCGATCTCGACGCGGGTCTCGAGGAGGGGCTCGAGGGCGACGACGCGCCGGTGATCAAGCTCGTGAACCTGATCATCACCGACGCGGTGCGCAAGCGCGCCTCCGACATCCACATCGAGCCGTTCGAGGACCGGCTGCGCGTGCGCTACCGCATCGACGGGGTGTGCGTCGAGCAGGACTCGCCGCCCAAGCGGCTGCAGGGCCCGATCCTGTCGCGCATCAAGATCATGGCCAAGATGGACATGGCCGAGAAGCGCAAGCCGCAGGACGGCCGCATCAAGATGGTGATCCAGGGGCGCGAGATCGACTTCCGCGTCTCGGCGCTCCCCGCACGCCACGGCGAGTCCATGGTGCTGCGGGTGCTCGACAAGGAGAAGGCGCTCGTCGATCTGTCCGAACTCGGCTTCCACCACACCGACTACGAGCGCTTCGAGCGGCTGATCAAGCGGCCCAACGGCATCGTGCTCGTGACGGGGCCGACCGGATCGGGCAAGACCACCACGCTGTATGCGGCGCTCAAGCGGCTCAACCGCCCCGACGTCAAGATCATCACGGCCGAGAACCCGGTCGAGTACAACATCGACGGGATCAACCAGGCGCAGGTCAACCACAAGATCGGCTACGACTTCGCGCGCATCCTGCGCGCCATGCTGCGACAGGCGCCCAACGTCATCCTCGTCGGTGAGATCCGCGACCAGGAGACGGCCAACATCGCGATCCAGGCGGCGCTGACCGGCCACCTCGTGTTCTCGACGCTGCACACCAACGACGCGCCGAGTTCGGTGGGGCGGCTGATCGACATGGGGGTCAAGCCGTTTCTGTGCGCCTCGGCGATCCTCGCGATCCTCGCGCAGCGGCTCGTGCGCCGGCTGTGCAACGTCTGCAAGGAGCCGATCGATCCGCCGGAGTCGCTGCTGCGCGCGGTGGGCCTCACGCCCGCCGACATCGGCGACCGGCAGCTGTACGGCCCGGTGGGCTGCGAGGAGTGCAACGGCACGGGCTATCGCGGGCGGCTCGGCTGCTACGAACTCATGGAGATGACGCCCGAGTTGCGCGAGGCGGTGTTCAACAACGCCAACAACCTCGAGCTTCGCGAACTCGCGATCTCGAGCGGCGGCATGACGACGCTGCAGCGCGACGGGTTGCGCAAGGTCCTCGACGGGCTGACGACGATCGAGGAGGTGTTGCGGATCACCCACCGGCAGGATCTCGTGCTCACCTGAGGGTGAGCCGCGCAGCCGGCGGCGAGCAGGGAGAGGCGAGCGGTGGCGGTCCCGATCGAGAAGCTGCTGCAGCTCATGCTGGACAAGGGCGCCTCCGATCTGCACCTCACGGTCGGATCCCCGCCGGTCATGCGGTTGCACGGGCGGCTGCGCGCGGTCAACGCCTCGCCGCTGAGCGCCGAGGACACCACCTCGCTCATGCGCTCGCTCGCCTCCGAACGCACCCAGCAGCAGGTGGCCGAGCGCGGCGGGGCGGACTTCGGGTTCAACTTCGGCGACAAGGCGCGCTTTCGCGTCTCGGTGCTGCGGCAGCGCGGACGGATCGGCCTCGTGCTGCGGCTGATTCCCAACACGTTCCTGAGCTTCGAGGAGATCGGGCTGCCCGAGCAGATCCGCTCGCTGTGCTTCCGCACCCGCGGGCTCATGCTCGTGACCGGCCCCACCGGCTCGGGCAAGACGACGACGCTCGCCACGATCGTGGACCTGATCAACTCGAGCGTCGACCGGCACATCCTCACGATCGAGGATCCGATCGAGTACCAGCACACCCACAAGCGCTCGATCGTGACGCAGCGCGAGGTGGGGATCGACGTCGAGAGCTTCGGCGAGGCGCTGCGGCGCGGGCTGCGGCAGGATCCGGACGTGATCCTCGTGGGCGAGATGCGCGATCTCGAGACGATTTCGGCCGCGATCACCGCCGCCGAGACGGGCCACCTCGTGCTCGCGACGCTGCACACCACCGGTGCGGCCGAGACGATCCACCGGATCGTGGACGCGTATCCCACCAACCAGCAGCAGCAGGTGCGGGCCCAGCTGTCCTCGGCGCTCATGTGCGTGATCTCGCAGACGCTGCTGCCGCGGGCGGACAAGGACGGGCGGGTGGCGGCGTTCGAGGTGCTCGTGCGCACCCCGGCGGTGGGGCACCTGATCCGCGACAACCGCATCCACCAGATCGACAGCGAGATCCAGACCGGAGCGCGCTTCGGGATGCAGCTGCTCGACGACCACCTGCTGCAGCTGTTCATGGACCGCAAGATCACCTACCAGGACATGATGGAGAGGGCACGCGACGAGGCGACGCTGCAGCAGCGCGTGCGGGAGCTCGGTCGCAACGTGGCCGGGGGACTCGAGAGCGCACGCAGCGCGCGCTATCGCAAGAAGAGCTGAACGGAAAGGCGGGTAGCATGGCACATCGGCCCATCGGCGAGATCCTCGTCGAGATGGATCTGATCACCGAGCACGAGATCGAGGAGGCGCTCGAGATCCAGCGCGAGCGCGGCGGACTGCTCGGCGAGATCCTGATCGAGCTCGGCTACATCACCGACAAGGACCTGCTGTTCGCGCTCGGGGCGCAGTCCGGCATGGAGGTGGTCGATCTCGACGAGCTCGAGATCCCGCCCGAGGTGATCGACATGGTGCCGGTCAACTACTGCGAGACCTACGGCATCTGTCCGGTCGCGCACGACGGCAAGGTGCTCACGATCGCGCTCGCGGATCCGCTCAACGTGAGCGTGCTCGACGACCTGCGGTTTCTGCTCAACTGCGAGGTGCAGGGGGCGGTCTCGAACCGGGAGGCGGTCGAGCGCGCGATCCGCAAGTACTACGCCGGGCAGACGGGCGACAGCCTCGCCGAGATCATGAACGAGCTCGGCGCCGAGGACGTGATGCAGATCGAGGAGGGCGGCGGCTACTCGATCGAGGACCTCGAGAAGCAGGCGAACTCCACGCCGGTGGTGAAGCTGCTCAACCTGATCCTGCTGCAGGCGATCAAGGACCGGGCGTCCGATATCCACATCGAGCCGTTCGAGAAGGAACTCAAGGTGCGCTACCGGATCGACGGCGTGCTGTACGAGATGATGCCGCCGCCGGCGCACCTCGCGGCCGCGCTGTGTTCGCGCGTCAAGGTCATGGCCAAGCTCGACATCTCGGAGACGCGTCTGCCGCAGGACGGGCGGATCGAGCTCAACATCGGCGGGCGGCCGGTCGACCTGCGCGTCTCGACGCTGCCGACCATGTTCGGCGAATCGGTGTGCATGCGGATCCTCGACCGCTCCAACGTCTCGCTCGACATGAGCCGCATCGGTCTGCGGCCCGAGGAGCACGAGACGCTGCAGGCGCTGCTCGCCAAGCCGAACGGGATCGTGCTCGTGACGGGGCCGACCGGCTCCGGCAAGACGACCACCCTCTACTCGGCGCTCAACGGCATCAACGATCCCGAGCGCAAGATCATCACCACCGAGGACCCGGTGGAGTACGACCTCGACGGGATCGTGCAGGTGCAGATCAACGAGGAGATCGGGCTGACGTACGCCGAGTGCCTGCGCTCGATCCTGCGCCAGGACCCCGATGTGATCCTCGTGGGCGAGATCCGGGATCTCGAGACCGCGCAGATCGCGATCGAGGCTGCGCTCACCGGCCACCTCGTGCTCTCGACGCTGCACACCAACGATGCCCCGAGCGTGGTCACGCGCATGATCGATCTCGGGGTGCCGGCGTACCTGCTCGCCGCCACGCTCGAGGCGGTGATCGCGCAGCGGCTCGTGCGCACGATCTGCGAGGAGTGCAAGGTCGAGTACGAGCCCACCGACGAGGAGCTGTACGAGCTCGATCTCAGCCCCGAGGCGATCGGCGACAAGCGCTTCTACTACGGCAAGGGCTGCAAGCGCTGCAACGGCTCGGGCTACAAGGGGCGCATGGCGATCTTCGAGATCATGCTGCTCAACGACCGGCTCAAGCAGATGGTGATCGACGGCGCATCGACCGGTGATCTGCGCGAGGCGGCGCGGGAGGAGGGCATGCGGCTGTTGCGCGAGTCGGGGCTGCTCGCGATCTACGACGGCAAGACCACCTTCGAGGAAGTGGTGAAGGAGACGGTGTTGACGTAGCCGGAGGCTGCGGTCGGGCGCTCGCGTCGGTGTGGGCGCGGTGCAGCCCGGGCTGTGCGCCGGGCGGGGAGAGGGCATGGCCATGATCACGGCGGAGGAGGCGGCGCGGCTGCGGCCCGAGGAGAAGGACGCGATCCTCGACGCGGTGCTCGGCATGGTGTGGAGCGACAGCCGCGCGCAGGAGGAGGAGGTGCGGCTTCTGCGCCGGATCGCGCGGCACTTCACCGACGAGGACGTCGAGGTGCTGCTGCAGCGCTACGACCACGACCCGGAACGGGTCGGGCGCAAGATCGCCGCCTCCGATCTCGGACCGACCGGGCGCCGGGTGCTGCTGCGCCTCATGGCGCTCGTGGCGGCGGCCTCCGATGGGGTCGAGGAGTCGGAGCTGATCTTCTTTCAGCAGGTGCTGCGTGCGTTCGGCGTGAACGAGCGCGAGCGCGAACGGCTCGAGCGCGCCGCGCACGCCTACATCTACGCCGAGGCGGTGCGGGAGGCGCTGCGGACGCGCGGTCTCGATGCCGACCTGTCCGACCTCGAGCCGCTCGCCGAGCGCATGGGCGGCAGCCCGGAGTGGCGCGCCTCGCTGGTGCGCCACATCCGGATCGAACTGGAGGGGTGATTGGTGGCGCGCACGGCCATCCTGAGTGACATCCATGCGAACATCCGCGCGCTCGAGGCGGTGCTCGAGGATCTCGAGCGCCGGGGCGACGTCGACCGCATCTTCAGCCTTGGGGACGTGATCGGCTACGGTCCGCGGCCGCTCGAGTGCCTGCAGCACGCGCGCAACTTCCACCTGCGGCTGCGCGGCAACCACGAGCAGGCGGTGATCCACGGTGCGCGCGACTTCAACGCGATGGCGAAGCGCGCGATCGACTGGACCCGGCAGCAGATCCTGCCGCAGCCCGAGCGCCCCACCGCGCAGCAGCTCGCGGACTGGAACCTGGTGACCGGCATGGCCGAGCGGCACCTCGAGGGCGAGGTGCTGTTCGTGCACGGGGCGCCGCAGGATCCGATCGACGAGTACATCCTGCCCATGGACATCGATCCGGTGCACCGCAGCTACGGCGCCAAGCTGCACACCGCCTTCCAGCTCACCCCGTCGGTGACGTTCTGCGGCCACAGCCACTTCCCCGCGCTGTACACGCAGGCCGGCGACTACGTCTCGCCGACGCTGCAGAAGGAGGTGACGGTGCAGCTCGATCCGCGGATCAAGCACATCGTCAACGTGGGCTCGGTGGGCCAGCCGCGCGACGGCGACAACCGTGCGTGCTACGTGGTGTGGGATGACGAGCGGCGCACGGTGACGTGGCGCCGGGTGCACTACGACATCCAGGACATGTACAACCAGATCTTCGCGATCTCCGCGCTCGACGACGTGCTCGGCGAGCGGCTGTTCCGGGGCCAGTGATACGAGCGCGCGGTCGCGGGGCGGACGTCGGCTCGCGACCGCCGAGTCCGGGGCGCGGTGGGGCCGGCAGCCCGCCATGCGCTTGCGTGCGTCCCGGGCGGGGGCTACGATAGCGGCCGCAGATCGGGGCTGGGGCGAGGCCGGCGAGCGCCCGCGGGCGGTCGCACAATCCACAGGGAGCAGCCATGCCGAGCTACGTCTTCGAGGCGATGGACAGCCGCGGGCAGAAGGTCCGCAAGGAGGTCGAGGCCAGCTCGCGGGACGAGGCGATCCGGCAGATCCGCCGCATGGGACTGCACCCGACGGCGATCAAGCAGCGTGGCGCCGGTGGCGGCGGCGGGGGGGCGACGAGCGGGCGCAGCTCGAGCCGCGCAGCGGCGCGCTCGGCGCGCACGAGTGCGCGCACCTCCGGACGGCAGAAGCGGGCGGCGGCGGCCGCCGAGACCGGCGGCGAGAAGAAGAAGAAGCCGCTCGTGTTCGGCGGGGTGAAGCTCTCCGAACTCACGCACTTCACCACCCAGCTCGCCACGCTGCAGGACGCGGGGCTGCCGCTGGTGCGTTCGCTCAAGATTCTCGAGGGCCAGCTCAAGCCGAGCCCGCTCAAGTACATGCTCGCCGAGGTCGCCGAGGACGTGGAGAGCGGCTCCACCCTCTCGGACGCGCTCGCCAAGCACCCCAAGGCGTTCGATCGCCTGTACGTCAACATGGTCAAGGCCGGCGAGGCCGGCGGTGTGCTCGACACGATCCTCGAGCGCCTCGCCGAGTTCATGGAAAAGAGCCTCAAGCTGCGCAAGAAGGTCGTGGGCGCCATGATCTACCCGATCGTGGTGATCACCGTGGCGGGCCTGATCCTCGGCGGCATCATGACGTTCGTGGTGCCGAAGTTCCTCGACATGTTCGAGGAGATGCCCAACGTCGAGGTGCCGTGGCCGACGCTCATGCTCAAGAGCATCTCGGACTTCATCGGCAGCTACTTCCTCGTGCTGATCGCGCTCCCGTTCGTGATCTGGGCGATCATCAAGGCGATCGGACGCACCGAGGGGGGGCGCATGGCAATCGACCGCTTCAAGCTCGCCATGCCGCTGTTCGGCACGATCATCAGCAAGTCGACGATCGCGCGCTTCTGCCGCACGCTCGGCACCCTCGTCGCCTCCGGCGTCCCGATCCTCGAGGCGCTCAACATCGTGAAGGAGACGACCGGCAACGCAGTCGTGACGCGGGCGGTCGACGACGTGCACAACTCGATCCGCGAGGGCGAGTCGATCGCGCGCCCGCTCGCGGCGAGCGGGGTGTTCGACGACATCATCGTGAACATGGTCGATATCGGCGAGGAGACCGGGGAACTCGACAAGATGCTCGTCAAGGTCGCGGACAACTACGAGAGCGACGTCGACGTGGCGGTCGAGAGTCTCACGAGCATCATGGAGCCCTTGCTGATCGTGTTCCTCGGTGGCGCGGTGGGCTTCATCGTCGTGGCGCTGTTCCTGCCGCTGATCTCGATCCTCGAGGGGATCCAGTAGGCGCGCACGGGCGCGCGCAGCGTGGGGGGAGCGGGCCGTGGCAGCCGGGGTGCGGGTCGTTGCGTGGAAGCGCGAGCGGGCGGGCGAACTCGAGGTGGCCGCTGTGGTGGCGTGTCTGCGCGCCTCGCTGTTGCACCGCCGTCCGCCCGAGCGCGTGACGGCGGTGCGCGCGCGCGCCATGCTCGAGGACTGGCTCGCGGTGCCGCGCACGGGGGTTCTGCTCGCCCGCCGACCCGGCAAGGAGCCCGACGGGCTCGCGGTGATCCGCATGCAGCCACCCGCGGTGCGGATCGTCTATCTCGGGGTGCGCGAGCCGCGACAGGGGATCGCGACGGCGCTGCTCGACGCGGTGCGGGCGGTGGCCGAACGCCGTCCCGAGACGCGGGAACTGCGGGTGGAGATCGATCCCGCCGACCCGGCGCAGCACGGTTTCTTCGTCGAGCGACACGGGTTCGAGGACGTCTCGGAGCAGCCCCACGGGGGGCGACCGGCCGGCGGGGGCACGCGCGAGTTCCGTCTGGCGGTGGCAGCGACGGGCGGGTGACGGCGCTCGCGGGCGGGGTGCAGATGGCAGGGCGCGCCCCGGGCCGCGGGCCGGTAGGGCGGGGGCTTGTGCCGGCGGCTCGTTTCCCCAGCATCGTGCCCCATGCAACGGACGACACCCGAACACGACGGCCGTGAACGTGGGCGGCCTGGCCTCCTGCAGGCGGTTGCGCTGGCCGTGGGGACCCTGGTCGGTTCGAGCATCTTCTCCGTCTTTCGGCGCAGGCCGCTTCGAGTGCTTCGGCATGAGAGCGCTTTCGCGGATTCGGAGCGACGGCGTCTTGCGTGCTGGTCATCCGCCCGCCGCATACCGCCTCGGTGGGAAGCTCCTTGCGATGTCGACCGCTGGTGCGATGCAACGCATGCCTGTGAGGGACGTTGCGAGTTCCCAGGTCCGTTCGCTCAGGGCGCCGGGATCCACCCCGCTTCACCGCGAGGCCGCGGTGCGAGAGGCGGAGGTGGCGGCACAGGCACCGCGATCGAAGCCGCGCTGTGGCGTCGGGCGGTACGCACCGGTCACGGATTGCTCGTGGCCCGCAGCTCCCAGCACAGCGGGATCAGGACGCTCGCGGCGAGCCAGACCAGAAGCTTGAGCGGGAGGCCGGCGCGCACGAAGTCGCGGAACCGGTAGCCGCCCGCGGCGTAGACGAAGGCGTTGGTCTGGTAGCCGATCGGCGTCGCGAAGCAGGCCGAGGCGCCG
>RFJN01000019.1 GCA_003694875.1 Planctomycetota bacterium
CCGGGGGCGGGACCGGCGGCGGGAGCGATCTCGGCCCGCCCGCCGCGCAGATCACCCTCGATCGGCTGCAGCACGGCAGCAGCGACTCGATCACGTTCTTCGGCCAGGGCGTCGACCCCGACGGAGGCGCACTGCGCTACCGCTGGGACCTCGACGGCGACGGCCGCTTCGACGCCAGCGGGCAGACGGTGCACCACCGCTTCCACCAGGCGGGCGCCTATCCCGTGCTGCTCGAGGTCGAAGATCCCGCCGGTCGCACCGCGACCGCGCAGGCGGTGGTCACGATCGACGACAACCCGCCCCCGCAGCACCGCCCACCGGCCGTCTCGGTCGGGGCGTTCACGCTCGTGGCGGCCGCGGGCGCCGAGATGGGGTTCGTGCTGCACGGCGCCGACCCCGGCGGAGCCCCACTCGCCACGATCGCGTGGGACTTCGACGGGGACGGGATCGAGGAGCGCGCCGCGCGCGATCGGCGCCAGCCGCGGCACACCTACACCACCCCCGGCCACTACCGCGCGGTCGTGACCGTGACCGACCGGGACGGCGACGCGAGCGAGGCGTCGGTAACGGTGTTCGTCTGCGATCCGACGGCGCTGCCGTCGCTCGGCCCGACGGCGGCGATCGTGCCGCTCGAGGGCGATCTGCGCACGAGTCCCACCGAGACGCTCACCCTCGCCTGCGTGGGCTCCGACCCCGACGGAGGCCCGCTCGCGATCACCTGGCAGTGGGATCAGGACGGTGACGGAGCGCTCGACGCCAGCGCCACCGACTCGCCGCTCGTGCTCTCCTCGCTGCCCGAGGGGGTACACCGCGTGGTCGCGCTCGTGACCGACGACGAGGGAGCCGGGCCGAGCAGCGCCGAGGCGTGGGTGATCTCGGAGGCGCCGGGCAACGCGACAAGCCCCGGCCACCCCGCGGCGTGCGCCTGGGCGGACACGCTCGTCGCCGCGGTGGGAGAGCCGGTGGGTCTGCACGTGCGGGCGCCGGACGCCGAATCCTCGAGCGCGACCCACCGCTACGCCTGGGACGCCGACGGCGACCGCGCGGTGGACGGCACCGCGCAGGATCTCGTCTTCCGCTTCGCGACGCCGGGCGTCTACAGCCCCGAGGTGATGGTGACCGACGTCGACGGCAACCGCGCGGTCGCCCACCTGACGCTGCTGGTGCTGTCCTGCACGAGCCTACCGCAGCCGAGCTTCTGGTTCGACCGGGCCCAGACGACGCTGTACGGCGGGGGAAGCACCGAGATCGCGCTCACGCCGGTCGCGGGTGGGAGCGCGAGCCCGGAGACCTATCGACTCTCATCGAAGTTCGGCGAGCCGGCGGGCTGCGGCGACCTGTGCGCAAGCGAACTCGAGGTGCTCGATCGATTCGGGCAACCGCTTGCGGATCCGTGCGCCGCGCCCCTCGGCCCACCGATCCTGGTGCCGGGTCTCGTGGGCGGCAGCGCACCGATCCGGCTGCACTCGCTCGCGAACCACGCCAGTGCGCCGTGCGTGGCCCGCTACGGCGTGGCGAGCCGGATCGAGGCGCGCGGCCGCTGGGTGCAGGTGGTGCGCACCGAGGTGCGGGTGTTGCACGACATGGTGTGGGCCGAGCTCGCCTGGCCGCCGCCGCACGCCGGCGGCAACTTCTCCGTGATCGCCTCGTTCGGCATCGCAGCGGTGCCCGCCGGCGCCGCGATCCCGGTCGCCCGCCCGCCCGTCCACGAGCTGAAGATCGTGTTCGCCGAGCAGAGCCCGCCCTGGGTCGACGTGCCGGATCTGCGGGCCCAGCCGGCGGGCTGGCGCATGCAGCGGATCTCGGGAGGGCTGCGGCTGTGGCTCGCCGACCCGGCGAGCGGCCAGCCGCTCACCGCGGGGCGAGCGGTGCAGCTGTTCCGCTTCACGGTGGCCACCTCGACGGGCAGCAAGCCGACCGGCGGGCAGGTGCGGCTGTACGACGCGGCGGGCAACGAGATCGGGATCGAGCCGTTCGACAAGGTCGCGGAGCAGAATCCGCTCACCCCCTGAGGGGCGGGCACGACGCCGCCGACTCGCATCCGGGCTGCCGGTGTCGGGGACCGCGGGGAAAGGAGAACACGGTGGGTTCGTATCGGCAACAATTCGGGGCAGCCCTGCTCGGCGCCCTGCTCCTGCTCGCGGCACCGGCGGCGGTGCGGGCGGCTTCCTTCGTCCCGGTGGACTACCTCGATCCGCTCGACAGCTACGGCTACGCGCTCACGATCTCGCACGACGGGCAGGTGGTGGGCATCGCCTCGGGCACCAACCCCACCTCCGCGCAGGTCGCAGGCTACTGGACCGCCGGCAGTTCGCACGCACTCGCCGGCCTCGCGGGCTGGGTGGAGTTCCGCCCCCACGGGGCGAACGCGGACGGGAGCGTGCTCGTGGGCGAGGGGCAGGAGAGCAGCGATCACGCGGTGGTGTGGCGTTGGGACGCCGTGTCCGGCAGCTACCAGATCACCGACCTCGGTCCCGCCGACCGCGCCTACGGCGTCAGCGGAGACGGATCGATCGTGGTGGGCAACGCGACGGGCAACTCGTCGCAGCCGGGCACGCGCTACGAGGCGGGTCTGCGCCATGACCTGCTGCCGCTCGGCGGGGACGCGGCGGCGGGTGCGTACGACATCGACGCCGCGGGCGCGCTGGCGGTGGGCTGGTCGCTCGCCGGCAGCACGAAGCGACCGGTCCGCTGGGACGGCACGAACAACTGGACGGTGTCCGCGCTCGCGGAGTTGCGTCCCGGCGCCGGCGGCATGGCGCGCGGGGTGGCGCCCAATGGCGCGTGGATCGCGGGAGAGAGCGGCGGGCAGGCGGTGGTGTGGGACAGTGCCGGCAATCTGATCGATCTCGGGATCGACGGCTACGCCTCCGCCATCGCGAGCAATGGCGTCGCGGTCGGCCACACCGGCGGGGCCACGGCCGGCTTCTCGGGCGCGTTCGTCTGGGACGCGACCAACGGCGTGCGCAGCCTGTGGCAGTTGCTGGTGGACGCCGGCGTCTCGACCTCGCAGCCGTTCGTCGACTTCGCCACCGACATATCGGCCGACGGTACGCGGATCGTGGGCTACGGGCGCAACGCCGCCAACAACGTCCAGGGCTGGGTGGTCACGCTCGACGGGGCGGGAAGCGGCTCCCTGGCGGTGCCCGAGCCGCGGGCCGGTGCGGTGGCGGCGCTCGCGGCGCTGCTCGTGCTCCGATCGTGCGCCGGCTTCGCCGCCGCGCGCGACTGACCCCCCGCGTCACGCCCCGGGGTCGGCAACGTCCGACGGGGGGCTCTTGCACCGGCAGCTACCATGTCCGCACGCTGCCCGGTGCCGCTCGCGGATCGTGGGTGCGAACGGATACCGGTCAGCGTCGATCTTCACGGCGACACCGAGACGAGCCCCCTGCCGTGCCGAACGCCACGCCAGCCCCACGACCGAACGACGGACAGCGAGCGGCCCCCGCGCCCTCCGCGGCGGAACGCACGGGGGATGTGGCGCCCCCGCTCACGAGCTCGCAGAGCGGGCGGCTGACGAGTTCGGTCGCGCTGCGCGCCGACGCCATCGAGCAGCCGTGGCGCCGCACCGCGGGGCTCGCGCTCGGCGCGCTCGGAATCGTGTACGGCGACATCGGGACGAGCCCGCTGTACGCGTTGCGCGAGTGCTTCACCGGCACCCACGCCATGGCCGTGGACCGGATCAACATCCTCGGCGCGCTGTCGTTGATCCTGTGGTCGCTCATTCTCGTGATCTCGGTCAAGTACCTGCTGTACGTCATGCGCGCGGACAACGAGGGCGAGGGCGGCATCCTGGCGCTGCTCGCGCTCGCCAAGCCCGACCACGCACGTGCGGTGCGCCGCGGCAGCGTGATCGTGGCCATGGGGCTGTTCGGCGCGGCGCTTCTGTATGGCGACGGAATGATCACCCCGGCGATCTCGGTGCTGAGTGCGGTGGAGGGGTTGCAGGTCGCGACGCACGCGTTCGAGCCCTACGTGGTCCCGATCACGCTCGCGATCCTGGTGACGCTGTTCCTCGTGCAGCGGCGCGGCACGGAAAAGATCGCGGCGGTGTTCGGCCCGATCACGCTGTTGTGGTTCCTGTGCCTCGCCGTGCTCGGTGTTCGCGGCATCGCGACCGCCCCCGAGATCCTGGAGGCGATCTCGCCCACCCACGCGGTCGGGTTCTTCGCCCACAACGGTCTGCACGGCGCGTGGATTCTCGGCGCGGTGTTCCTCGTGGTGACCGGCGGCGAGGCGCTGTACGCCGATCTCGGCCACTTCGGGCTGCGCCCGATCCGCCACGCCTGGTTCGCTGTCGTCCTGCCCGCCCTCGCGCTGAACTACCTCGGGCAGGGGGCGCTGCTGCTCGCAGACCCGGCGGCGCTGCACAATCCCTTCTTCCGGCTCGCACCGCGCTGGTCGCTCTATCCCCTCGTGGGCATTGCGACGGCCGCCACCATCATCGCGTCGCAGGCGGTGATCTCGGGCGTGTTCTCGCTCACGAGCCAGGCGGTCAACC
>RFJN01000195.1 GCA_003694875.1 Planctomycetota bacterium
CGACGGGGCCTGCAGCGCGTGCTCGAACCGCTCGATCTCGAACCGCCAGCCGTTTTCGAGTCGCCGCGGCACCGCGAGGACGGCGCCGCCGCGGGCCGACCAGAGCGCGGGCATGCGGCGATCGATCGGTGCGTCGAGCACGACGGTGCGGCCCGCGGGTTCGAGAGCGGCGGCGAGCAACGCCACGGCCGCGGCGCGTCCGGTCGTGACCACGATCTGTCCGGCGTCGATGCCGCTGTCGCACTGCGCGGCGATCGCGGCGCGCAGCGCCGCCGAGCCGCCGGGCGGTGCGGGAAGGAGCGGAACCTGCTCGAGCGGCGGTTGCTCCTCCGGCTCGAGCCACGCGAGCAGCGCCTCGGGATCGCGGGCGGGCAGCCCGCGGCGCGAGAGGTCGTAGCGGACGGCCGGCGGCTCGCTCGCGCTCGCCTCGGAACGCATGCCGGACACGCTCACATCCGCTCGAGCGCCTCGATCCCGAGCAGTCCGAGACCGTGGGCGAGCACCCGCCGCACCGCCTCGACGAGTTCGAGGCGTGCGCGCCGCAGTTCCGGCGGCGCGTTCTTGACGTGGTGCTTGTGGTAGAAGGTCGAGAACGCGGCGGCGAGATCGAGCAGGTGGGCGCTGACCACCGACGGCTCGAGTTCGCGGGCGGCGCGTTCGATCGCGCGCGGGTACTGCTCGAGGTGCATGAGCACCGCGCGCTCCTCGTCGGTGACGAGCCGACCGGGATCGGCCTCGGTCTCGCCCGGTCGCTCGCCGTGCTCCTCGGCCACGCGATCGAGGATCGCCCGCAGCCGCGCGTGGGTGTACTGCAGGTACGGGCCGGTCTCGCCCTCGAAGCGAACGAGCCGGTCCCAGTCGAACGCGATGTCCTTGATCGGGCGGTGGCGCAGATCGGCGAACACGACCGCGCCGACACCGACCGCGCGCGCGGTCTCCTCGATCCGGTCCTCGGGCACGCGCACGTCACCCTCGCGGATCCGCTGCTCGGCGAGTTCGATCGCGCGCCCGAGCACCTCGTCGAGCAGGATCGCGGTCCCCTCGCGGGTCGACATGCCGAGCACGTGGCCGAACGCGACGTGGTGGCAGCGTTCGGCGGGGAAGCCGAGCAGCCCGAGCGCGGCGAACAGCTGCTGCAGGTGCAGCCGCTGCGGGGCGCCGATCACGTAGATGATCTTGGCCGGATCGTAGGTCTCGAAGCGGTAGATCCCGGCGGCGAGATCGCGCGTGGCGTAGAGCGTGGCGCCGTCCGAGCGCCGCAGCAGCATGGGCTGCAGTCCCTCGACGCCGTGCTCGGCGAAATCGATGATCAGCGCTCCCTCCGACTCGCGCGCGATGCCCCGTTGCTCGCACAGCGCGAGCGCGTGCGCCATCTTGTCCTCGTAGAACGACTCGCCCGCGATCTCGTCGAACTCCACCCCGAGAAGCCGGTAGATCCGGTCGAACTCCGCGAGCGAGATCTCGCGCATGCGGCTCCACAGCGCGCGCGCCTCGGGATCGCCCTCTTCGAGGCGGCGGAAGGCGGCCCGCGCGCGGTCGGCGTAGCTCGGATCCTCCTTCGCCGCCTTGTTGTGCCGGACGTAGAGCTGCTGCAGGTAGCCGATCGGGTCCTCGCCCTCGAGCCGTTCGGGCTCACCCCACAGCTCCCACGCCGAGATCAGGTGGCCGAACTGCGTGCCCCAGTCGCCGAGGTGGTTGACCCCGATCACCTCGTAGCCGAGCGCGCGGTGGATGCGCACGAGGGCGGCGCCGATCACCGTCGATCGCAGGTGTCCGATGTGGAAGCGCTTGGCGATGTTGGGCGAGCTGAAGTCGATCACCACGCGCTGTCCGGCCCCGCGCTCGCTCTCGCCGAACCGCTCTCCCGCCTGTGCGACGCGCGCGAGCACGCGGCGGGCGAAGGTGGCGGGATCGAGGTGGATGTTGAGGTAGGGGCCGCTCGCCTCGAGCCGCGCCACGAGCGGGTCGGCGGCGACCGCCGGCGCGAGGCTCTCGGCGAGTTCGGCCGCGATCGCCTGCGGCGGCTTGCGCAGCCGGCGTGCGAGCGGGAAACACGGCAGCGCGTAGTCGCCGCGTCCGCGCTCGCGCGGCAGTTCGACGAGTTCGGTCACCTCGCTCTCGGGCAGGCCGAGCGCGGGGGCGAGCAGACGGGCGATCGAGTCTCGAGTGCTCTCGTGCATGGGCGCGGAGGGTAGCGGGCGGCCGGGAGCGCGTCAACCGTGCGCCGGGCGCGGACCGCCGCCCGTCACCTCCCTTGACCCGCGCGGTACAGCCCGCCTATCATGAGCCTCCTGAGGTCCGGAGGCGCGCGGGGGCCGGAACGGCGGCATGCCGGAGCGCGCTCGGGACCGGTCCGTTGCAATCCAGGAAGGAGACCTCGGCATGTCGGTGCAGCGTCTGCCCGGATCGGCGCGCGCTCGGAGAGCGGGCTTCACGATGATCGAGCTGCTCGTGGTGATCGCGATCATCGGGCTGCTCGCCTCGCTCGCGGTGCCCGCGTTCAACAAGTTCCGGCAGCAGGGCTACGTGACCGCGTGCGCCTCGAACCTGCGCCAGATCGGGATCGCGAGCGAGAACTACATGAGCAAGTACCGTCGCTACCCGTGGGCCAAGCGCAGTACCGGCGGCGGCATTCCGACGATCTCGACCGACGACGAGGCGCGCAAGTG
Source organism: Planctomycetota bacterium (assembly GCA_003694875.1). Classification (GTDB taxonomy): domain Bacteria; phylum Planctomycetota; class J058; order J103; family J103; genus J103. The sequence goes on from RFJN01000195.1 coordinate 2,670, forward strand.
CCTCGAGCTGCTGTACAAGTACGACTACCTCGACAGCCCCGAGGTCTACGTCTGCCCCTCGTCGCAGGACGTGCCGCCGGAGCCGATCGAGGACAAGGCCGAGCGGCGCGACGACTTCTTCCTCGACGAGAACCAGTGCAGCTACACCTGGCGCACCAAGCCGATCGTGATCGCGAGCCCGTCCACGACCCCGGTCTCGGGCGACAAGCGCGGCGGTGACACCGAGTACGCGCACCACCCCGACGGCCGCAACGTGCTGTTCAAGGGCGCGAAGGTCGAGTTCATGAAGAACGAGGAACTCGACGATCCGCAGGACAAGAAGGCGCGCCGGATCCGCCGGGAGCTGATCGGCTTCGGCAGCTCGGACTTCTAGGCTCTGTCCGGAAGCGAGCGCGCCGCGAGCGATTCGGCTGGCGCCGGGGGGCGAGCAGCGAGGTTCGAAGACGCCCGAGGCGTACGGAAGTACGTCGAGGACGGCTTCCGTTCTCGCGACGCCGCAATCCGGTGGTCAGCCGGCGATCGCAGCAGGAGACGTTTCGGAACAGAGCCTGGAGGCGGTCCGGGTCGTGCGGCGCCGTGATGCCAGCCGGTCGGTATTCCGCCGGCGGCCAGCACCCTGCCGCGCTGCGCCCCCACGCCTCTCGCAGGGGCGGGGGTTCCGCCCAATGCCCCTGAACGAACGGACCCTGAAATCGCAACATGCTCATCGCAAGACCGTTGCGTCGATGCCGCCACCGGTGCGACGGGCTTCCCAACGAGGCCACATTCGGCGCGCGGATCACGAACCCGCGAGACGCAACACCGTTGTCGGACGGGCGGCGTCTCTCCGTCGGCGCGGGGCGTGTGGGTTCGCCATTGCACCGCCGACCCCGGCATTGCGGTGCCAGGAACAGCCGCTGACGTCATTGGTGCGACGGCGAGACGCCGCCCGTCCGACGGTAGCGGTCTGTGCAGGCTGCAGACGCAAGTGACTTCGTCGCGCACAAGGCCGCCATGAGCGTCGCCCACCGCGAGCGGGCGGCGAGAAGCCGTTCGCACGCCACGACACGAACATGCCGATGACCACGGTGCGCGACACCCTGTCCTGCCTCGTCTTGATTCAGGGGCAGTGGGGTTGATCCCCGCCGCTCCCGCCCCGATCGCGTATGGTATCGCACCGTCGAACGCCGCGGTTGTCCCGCGGATCCGTTGCGCCTCGCCAACCTCCACCACCTTGCGGGACACTACTCCGGAGCCGCGGTACTCCGCGCTCGCCGGAGCGCTGCTCTGCCTCGTGCTCGGCCGGCTCGTCGGCCGTCGCCGGTAGCGAACACGGCGCTCCCCACGACCACCCCCCGCCCGGGTGGGCCCCGCTTCTCTCGCGTCCGGACGCCGCTTCACCCGCACGACCGGCACCGGGCGCCACGGATCGCCGCTTCGCGGAGAAGCGGCGATCCGCACGCGCGCGCCGACACCCCGCGCCCGTCAGGCCCGATCGGTGACCTCGCGACACGACCGCGCACGCCTCGCCCCGCGACCGACGCGCACCGCAAGCAGGGCCGCGAGCCCTGCGAGTCCGAGCGCGTGCGGCTCCGGCACCCCGAGCGACTCGGCGGTGAATCCGGCGGTGCGGGTGAAGGTGTAGTCGAGCGAGAGCAGCGCCGAGGGGTCGACGTTGTACGGCAGGTCCCACTCCGCCTGGGACACGAGCTGGTAGTGGTGGCCGTTGCGGATCGTGAACGCACCGCTGCTGCCCATGGTGGAGTTCCACGTGCTCACCGCGCCGGTCTCGAGGTCGGTGAGCGTCAGCAGCGTCTGACCGCTCGTGCCGACCGGAATCGTGTTCAGCGTGCTCACATCGAGCGTGCCGAGCGTGAGCCCCTGCCAGCTGTTCGAGTTGAGCGTGCCGATATCGGC
>RFJN01000196.1 GCA_003694875.1 Planctomycetota bacterium
GCGATCGCGAACGGCACCCTGCGCGGCGAGGCGCGCGACCATGCGCTGCGGCTGCTCTCGCGCTTTCCCGGCGAGCAGGCCGAGCAGCGGCTGCTCGCGCTGCTCGCCGATCCGTCGTTGCCGCACGACGCGCGCGTGCTCGTGCTCATGAGCCTCGCCGAGGTGGGCTCGGAGGCAGCAGCACGCGCCGCGGACGCGATCGTGTGGAACGAGACCGATCCCGAACTCGTGCGCGTCGCCGCGCTGTGCCGCTTCCGTATCCTCGCGCGCGAGGGCGGTGGGCGGCTCGCGCCCGCCGAGCGCAGCCGCCTCGCGGCACGGCTCGAACCGCTGCTCGAGGCGGCGGTGGGGCGCGACGACCTCGAGGGCGCGAGTGCCCTCGCCTTCAGCCTCGCCGAGATCGTGGGCCTGCCGCCGGCCCACTACCTCGCCGCCCTCGCCGCCGACCGCCGCTTCACCACGGCAAGCCGTCGGTTCGCGCTCGAGACGCTCGCCACCCTCGGTGACCCGAGTGTGCTGCCCGCGCTCGAACGCCTGCGCGATCGGCTCGACGAACCCGCGCTCGAGCCGGCGCTGCTCGCCGCGATCGCCGCGCTCGACCGTCCCTGAACGACCCCGCAACGCGCGCGCGCAGCCGCTCGCCGAGCGGGCCGGCGCCGGCGCTTGCTCCAACGGGCGCGATCTGCTATCGTTCTCACCCGAACAAACCACTGACTCGTCACCGGAGACCCCCATGGCACGGAACCTCGCGGTCGACCGGCTGCGCACCCGCGCGGCCGAGCGGCCCGCCGACACCGCCTTCCTTGCCCGGCGGGGCGGTGGCTGGCAGCCCACCTCCTGGCACGACTACCACGAGCGGGTGCGCGCGTTCGCGGGCGCGTTGCTCGCGGCGGGACACCGGCCGGGCCAGCCCGTGGCGATCCTGTCCTTCAACCGCCCGGGCTGGGTGATCGCCGCCCTTGGCGCCCAGTACGCAGGCGGCGTCTCGACCGGCATCTACACCACCTCGGCGCCGGACGAGGTCGCGTATCTCGTCAACCACTGCGAGGCGCACACGCTGGTGGTCGAGAACCCCGAACGCTGGCGCCGACAGGTGCGGCCGGTGATCGACGAGTTGCGCTCGGTCGAGCACGTGCTGCTGCTCGAGGGGGCGCACGAGGTCGAGCACCCGAAGGCATGCGCCTTCGAGGCGTGGCTCGAGCGGGGGCGCGCCACCGATCCGGACGCGATCGAGCAGCGTTTCGCGACGGTCGAGCCGGAGCAGCTCGCCACGCTGATCTACACCTCCGGCACCACCGGTCCGCCGAAGGGGGTCATGCTGTCGCACGCCTCGCTCGCCTGGACCTGCGACACCGTGCGGAAGCTGCTGCACGTGGGCCCCGAGGACCGGCTCGTGAGCTACCTGCCGCTCGCGCACGTGGCCGAGCAGCAGTTCACGATCTACGGGCACGTGAGCTTCGGGCCCCGGCTGTACTTCGCCGAGTCGCTCGAGCGGCTGCCCGACAACCTGCGCGAGGTCCAGCCGACGGTGCTGTTCGCGGTGCCGCGGATCTGGGAGAAGATCCAGGGCAAGCTGCTCGAGGCGTTCGCGGCGCTCGAGGGTCCGAAGGCGGCGCTCGTGCGCTGGGCCCGCTCGGTCGCCTCCCGCTACTGGGAGCGGCGCGACGGTGGGGCGCGCGTACCGGTGCCGCTGCGGGCCCAGATCGCTCTCGCACGCCGGCTCGTGCTCGACCCGCTGCGGCGCCGGCTCGGACTCGGCGCGGTGCGACTCGCGGTAAGCGGCGCCGCCCCCATGCCGCTCGAGGCGTTCCGGTTCTTTCGCTCGATCGACCTCCCGATCTACGAGGTCTACGGCCAGTCGGAGGACTGCGGCCCCACGACGTTCAATCCCCCGGGCGCGGTGCGGCTCGGCACCGCGGGCCGGCCGCTTCCGGGCACCGAGGTGCGGATCGCCGAGGACGGCGAGATCCTCGTGCGCGGCCCGCACGTGTTCCTCGGCTACTACCGCGATCCCGACGCCACCGCCGAGACGCTGGTCGACGGCTGGTTGCACTCCGGCGATGTGGGCGAGTTCGACGAGGCGGGGTATCTGCGGATCACCGACCGCAAGAAGGAGCTGATCATCACGTCGGGCGGCAAGAACATCGCCCCGCAGTGGATCGAGGGGCTGTGCAAGCAGATGATCCCGCTCGTCTCGCAGGCGGTGCTGATCGGCGAGGGACGCAAGTACGTCGCGGCGCTGTTCACCCTCGAGCCCGAGGCGCTCGAGCGCTGGTGCAGCGAACACGGGTTCGGCGCGCTGCCGGTCGAGCAGCTCGTCACCCACCCCGCGCTGCTCGAGACGCTGCAGCGGGGGGTGGACGCGGTCAATGCGAAGCTCGCACGCGTCGAGCAGATCAAGCGCTTCCACGTCCTGCCGCGCGAGCTGTCGGTCGAGGCGGGCGAGCTGACGCCGACCATGAAACTCAAGCGGCGGGTGATCGCGCAACGGTACGCCGAGGCGATCGAGGCGCTGTACCGGCCCGAGCCGATCGCGGCCGGCTGAGCCCGGACAGAACGCCTCAGCCGCCGGACCGCAGCCGCTCGAGACCGACGGGGCAGAAGGCACC
>RFJN01000197.1 GCA_003694875.1 Planctomycetota bacterium
CACCCGGCCGAGCGGCTCGAGCCCCCGCTCCCGCGCCCCGTCCTCCGAGCCAAGGACGATCGCCGCCGCCCCGTCGTTGCTCCCGCTCGCGTTGCCCGCGGTCGTCACCCCGTCGTCCGAGAACACCGGCCGCAGCTTCGCCAGCTTCTCGAGCGTCACCCCGTCGCGCGGATGCTCGTCGCGCTCGACCCGCTGCATCTCGCCCCGCCGCCCCGGCACCTCGAGCGGCACGATCTCGCGCTCGAAACGCCCCGCGCCCCGCGCCCGCTCGCAGCGCTGCTGGCTCGTGAGCGCCCAGCGGTCGCAGCGCTCGCGATCGATCCCGCGCTCGCTCGCGAGCAGATCCGCCGTGCGTCCCATGAGCATGTCCGCGAGCGGACAGTGGAAGCCGTCGCGGTACATGCCGTCGGTCACCTCGAGGTGCCCGAGCTTGCCGCCCCGGCGCAGCGCCGGCACGAGATGCGGCACGTTCGTCATGCTCTCGGTCCCGCCCACGACCGCCACATCGATCTCACCGCTCGCGATCGCCGCCGCACCGAGCGCTACCGCCTTCAGCCCGCTCGCGCACGCCATGTTCACCGTCCACGCCGGCCGGTCGATCGGCACCCCCGCCCGCACCGCGATCTGCCGCGCCGGGTTCGGCCCGAGACCGGCCTGCCGCGCCGTGCCGAAGATCACGCGCTCCACCTCCGTGAGCGGATCCGCCCCGAGCCGTTGCCGCAACCGCTCGGCTGTCGACCGCACCGCCGCCACCCCGAGATCCACCCCGCTCAGCGGCGCCAGCGCCCCCAGAAACCGCCCGATCGGTGTCCGACGCGCCTCGAGAATCCAGACCGCTCGCATGCCGACTCGCCTCCGCTGCCCGATCTTCCGTGCCGAAACCGGCAGTCTAGCGGCACACCGACCCGGGTCCAGACCCGAGCACGCCCGCTCACCCCGCGAGAGGCTGCCAGCGATACCGCCTGCCGTCCCGCACCACCCGACCGACCGGCTGCTCCGCCTCGTGTTCGAGCACACACACCCACCGCTCGTCCTCGAGCCGCTCGAGCCAGCGCTTCTTGTTCGCCAGCGTTTCGAGCGGCTCGTGGTCGTACGCCATGATCCAGGGCGGATCGAGATGCGCGGCGGTGGGGATCAGGTCGGCGGGATAGAACAGCGACCGCTCGCGACCGCGCACCACCACGCTCTGGTGATGGATCGCATGCCCGCGCGTGCGCACCACCTCGAGCCCCGGCCACAACTCCACGTCGCCCTCGACGAGCTCCCACAATCCCGCCTCGGCGATCGGCTCGAACGTGTGCGGCAGATAGCTCGCACGCCGCAGCTCGTTGGGCCGTCGCGCCTCCTGTTCCAGATTGCCCCGCTGCACCACGTAGCGCGCGTTCGGAAACGCCGGCACGAAACGGCCGTCTTCGAGCGCCCGCGTGTTGCCGCCGGCATGGTCGAAGTGCAGGTGCGTGCACACCACGAGTTCCACGTCCTGCGGCCCGAGCCCGCAGCGCGCGAGTTCCGCCTCGATCCCCGGCACGCGATCGATCGCGAAGATCTCCCGCCGCCTGTCATCCCACGCCGCGCCGATCCCGGTGTCCACGAGCGTCACCGGCCCCGCCTCCGAGCGCACGAGCAGACAGTGGAGCCCGAGCCGGATCCGGTGCCGCTCGTCCGCCGGCTTGCGCCGCTCCCACAACACCCGCGGCACCACCCCGAACATGGCGCCGCCGTCGAGCGAGAACCGCCCGTCCGAGAGCACGTCGACCGTCAGCCCGCCGAGTTCGATCCGCACCGCGCACCCTCCTTCCCGAGAGACCGACCGGCCGCTACCGTACCGGAGCCGCCCGCCGTCCACAACGCCGAAGACGGTGCGACGGACCGTACCGCTGGGACCGTCCGCCGCGAGCGCCCCGCCGCGCCTGCCCGGCAGCCACCCCTTCGCTCCCGCGAACACGACCGCACCGAGCTCCGTTGTGTTCACCCGAAATCGCCGCTACACTCCGGGTCGCGGGGTCACGCCCGAACTCTCAGCGCAACGTTGTCTTGCAATTCCACGGCATCGAGGGAGCGCGTGCGAGACGCCGAACGGAGGCGGTCCGCCGACCGGAGGGCGAAACGGATTCGCTCCGCAGGACCGCCCGCAACCGGAGGGAGGATCCCCCGATGCCCCGTACCACACGTCTGCCGGTGCTCGCCCTCATGGCAGCACTCGCCTGCAGCAGCCTGCAACCCGCGCGAGCGCTCGTTCTCTGGGGCGCCGAGCACGAGGCCCGCGCGAAGGCGCTCGCCAAGGCGGTCAAGGAGAAGGCGCACGAACTCGTGCCCGACGCCGAGCCGATCAAGACCAAGGACAAGACGCTCACCTTCTGGGGCCACGGCGGCCAGGGCAGCTTCTGCGACCTCACCCCGGCGCAGTTCGTCGAGGTGATCTCGGCCTACGTCAAGAAGAACAAGAAGATCAAGACGATCGAGATCATCACCTGCGACGCCCGCCACAAGCAGCGCCGCGGCGAAGACGCCTTCATCAACGAGGTCGTCGCGCAGATCCAGGGCGACAAGAAGCTCAAGAAACGCTTCAAGAAGATCGCGATCAAGGCGCTTCCGATCGCGGTCACCGGCAAGGAGTCCTACTCCATCCTGTGGGCGAGCGAAGGCACGAACACGTTCTGCTATATCGCCGCGAAGAAGAGGAAGGACATGGACGAGGCCGGCAAGCGGATGCTCCAACTCGCGAAGACAGTGACACCGAAGTACCACCTCGGGGAGATCGGCAACGAACTGGCCAAGGACAGCGAACGCAAGTTCTCTGTCCTGTACGGCGATATCAAGAACCTGCGCAGCTATCTCGCCAAGGTGAACTGAGCCCGCAGCACCACGCGTGGGGCGGGCGATCGGCGCCCGCCCCGCCCCGTCACACCGCGGCAGCCGCCTCCCGCAGGATCTCGCGGGAGATCACGAGCCGCTGGATCTCGCTCGTCCCCTCGCCGATCTCGCACAGCTTCGCATCCCGGAACATGCGCTCCACCTCGTACTCGCGCGTGTAGCCGTTGCCGCCGTGGATCTGCACCGCGTCCTTGGTGATCGCGTAGCACGCCTCGGAGGCGAACAGCTTCGCCATGGCCGCCTCGCGCTTGAACGGCAGCCCCGCGTCCTTGCGCCGCGCGGCGTGGTAGACCAGCAGTCGCGCGGCGTGGATCCTCGTCGCCATGTCGGCGAGCTTGAAGGCGATCGCCTGGTGCTCGGCGATCGGCTTGCCGAACGTCTTGCGCTCGAGCGCATACGCCCGCGCCCGCTCGTACGCCCCCTGCGCGATCCCGAGCGACAGCGCCCCGATCACGATCCGCCCCCCGTCGAGGGTGGCCAGAAACGCCCTGAACCCCTCGCCCTCCTTGCCGACGAGGTTGTCGTGCGGCACCCGCACCCCGTCGAACACGAGTTCCGCCGTGTCCGAGCCGCGCATGCCGAGCTTGTCCTTGATCGGGTGCGTGCTGAAGCCCTCGGCGCCGCGCTCCACGATGAACGACGAGATCCCGCGCGTTCCCGCCTCGGGATCGGTCTTCGCCGTCACCACGAACACGTCGGCGTGGTTGCCGTTGGTGATCCAGTACTTCGTGCCGCGGATCACCCAGTGATCGCCCTGCCGCTCCGCGCGCGTCTCCATGCTGCCGCCGGCGTCCGAGCCCGCGTTCGGCTCGGTCAGTCCGAACGCCGCGAGCTTCTCGCCCGAGAGCAGATCCGGAAGGTAGCGCTCGCGCTGCGCCTCGCTCGCGAAGTCCACGATCGGACCGATCCCCAGCGAGACCGCAGCGGCGAGCCCGAGCGCGGTCGAGGCGCAGACCCTCGCCACCTCCTCGATCGCGAGGCAGTAGCCCACCCACCCCGCGCCGGCACCACCTACCTCCTCCGGGAAGGGAATCCCCAGCAGACCGAGCTCGCCCATGGCGCGAAACAGCTCGCGCGGAAAGCGCTCCTCGACATCGATCTCGATCGCGATGGGCGCGATCTCGTTGCGTGCGAAGTCGCGCACCATGTCGCGCAGCATGCACTGCTCTTCGCTGAAGGCGAGCGTGTCCGAAAGCTCCATGCACCGGTCTCCTGAACGCGTTGGGCCGCGCATTCTACCCCCACGCCATCGCCACCGACAAGCCGCAGGCCAAGCGTTTGCATGTTGATCGCAACAAGCTGCCGCGCTAGAGTGCCGGCTCGTGTTCGCAGCCCGGGGACGGATCGCCCATGCTCGCCGCCATTCCCTACTTCCCGCAGCCCACCTTCCGTATCGGTCCCCTCACGCTGCACAGCTTCGGCATGCTCGTCGCCACGGGGATCCTCGTGGGCACCTGGATCGGCGGCCGACGGGTACGCAAGGCGGGACTCGATCCGGAACCGTTCGGCGACTACGCGCTGTTCATGCTCGTGATCGCCTTCATCTCCGCACACGTGCTCGAGATCCTGTTCTACCGGCCGGAAGCGCTGCTCGACGATCCGCTCCTGCTGCTGCGGGTCTGGGACGGGATCAGCTCCTACGGCGGCTTCGTCGGCGCGATCCTCGGGGCGCTGATCTGGACCCGCCGCAACCTTCCCGACCGCCGCGCGCGCTGGATCTACTTCGACGCCACCGCCTACGCGCTGCCGTTCGGCTGGCTGTTCGGACGCCTCGGTTGCTTCACCGCCCACGACCACCCGGGCATCGCGAGCAACTTCCCGCTCGCGGTCGACTTCCCCCCCGACTACTTCGGCCCCGGCCAGGGCGGCCCGCACCTCGATCTCGGGCTGCTCGAGGCGATCTACACCTTCTTCCTGTGCCTGCTCTTCCTCGCGCTCGGCCGCAAGCGCCGCCCGCTCGGCTTCTACCTCGCCATCCTGCCGATCCTCTACGCACCGGTGCGCTTCTTCTTCGACGAGTTCCGCATCGTCGACCGGCGCTATCTCGGCCTCACCCCGGGGCAGTACTTCTCGGTCGCCTTCCTCGTGATCGGGCTGTGGGTCTGGCGCGTGCGACCGCGGGAAGACACCGCCGCCGAACCGACGTAGCATCCGGGGCGCAGGAACCGAGCCGAGTTCCGGAGTGTCCCGCAGCCATGCTGCTCCGCGCCACCATCGCGCTGCTCGCCGCCGCGTGGCTGGCCGCAGCCCCCCGTCCCGCCGCCGCCGACACCGTGCGGCTCGCCAACGGCAACGAGCTCGAAGGGCGGATCGTCGAGGAGAGTGCCACCGAGATCGTGCTCGAGACCGGCGGCGGCCGGTTGCGCATTCCGCGCGCCGAAATCGTGGAGTCCCGACGCGAGAGCGAGGGACGCACGCTCCTGCACGAGGCGCGCCGCTGGCTCTCGCTCGACCGCCCGGCGCGCGCACTGCCCCTTGTCGAACGGGCGCTCGAGCTCGGTGAACCGCAGGCGGCCCCCGTCCTCGTCGGAGCGCTCACCGCACTCGCCGACCAGCAGCTCGAGACCGGCGCGCTGCCGTCGGCCCAGAACACCCTGCTCCGGGCCCGCGCGGCGCTCGCGCGCGTGCGTGCTCCCGCCGAACGCTCCGCGCTCGAGCAGGCGATCGAACGCACCCGAGCGCGACTCGAGCAGCGGCGCCGGGCCGCCGATACCGAGCGACAGCGCGCCGAACAGGCGGCAGCCGCCGGCCGGTGGACGGAGGCCGCGGGCGCGTTCTCGCACGCACTCGCCCTCGACCGATCCCTCTCGGCCACCGTCGCTGAAGCGCACCGCGAGGCGTGCCGCCGCGCCGGCCTCGCCCTCCTGCAGGAGGGACACTACGCCGAGGCGGCGCTGTGGCTGCAGCGCTCGCTCGATCCGGACCGCTCCCCCTCGCCGCAGACGCTGCGCGCCCTCGGGCTGAGTCACATCGCGGTCGCCACACTGGAACTCGACCGCAACGAGATCGAGCGCGCGATCCGATCGCTCGAGGCCGCACGCGCACTCGGCGGCCCGGTCGGCGAACTGGCCTCGGTATACCGGGGTCTTCTCGCGGAGCGCCGCGGTCGCACCGCCCGGGCG
>RFJN01000198.1 GCA_003694875.1 Planctomycetota bacterium
CGCCCGGGCGGCGCTAGAATCGCGCCGTCATGAACATGCGGCGAACGGTGCAGGTGGGGGCGGCGGTGGCCGCGGCACTCGGGCTCTATCTGCTCGGGCAGTGGACGGGCGGGGTGGGGGGCGTGGTGGCGCGGCAGGGCGAGCGGATCGCCGAGCACGACCGCCGTCTCGCGGCGAACGAGCGGGCGATCGCGGCCCTCGGCGTCTCGGTCTCGGCGAACACGCGGCGCAATGCGGAGCAGGACGCGCGTCTCGCGCAGCTCGACGCGCGGCTCGGGGCGATCGCGACCGAGGCGCAGGCGTTGCGCGACGACGTGGACGGTCTCGAGCGGGCCGCGCAGCAGAATGCGCAGCGCACCGAGGCGCTCGAGCGCGAACTCGCGCGCGTGCGCGGGGAGCTGCGCGCGCTGCGCGAGCGCGGCGAGGTGCGCGAGAAGCAGCTCGAGGCGCTGCTCGAGCGGCTCGAGCGGCTCGAGCGCGCGTTCGCCGCCTCGCAGCGTCCCTGACCATGGCCGATCGCGAGACGCTGCTGCGCTTCACGATTCCGAGCGACGACGCCGCGGTGCTGCCGGCGGTCGAACGCATTCTCGAGGCGGTACAGCGCGCGGGCTACGTGGGCGAGGGGCGGGCGCGGCTCAAGGTGGCGCTCGTGGAACTCGTGCGCAACGCGATCGAGCACGGCAACCGCTTCGATCCCGAGCGCGCGGTGGCGTTCGAGATCGAGCGCGAGGAGGCTGCGCGACGGATCGCGATCACGGTGCGCGACGAGGGCGCGGGGCTCGATCCGGAGCGGCTCGAGCGGCGGCTCGAGGACGTGGCGTTCGGCAGCCGGCGCGGTCGCGGCCTCGCCATGGTGCAGCGCATTCTCGGCGGCTATCCGGCGGTGCAGGTGCGCGGCAACGCGGTCACGATCCGCTTCGGCCCCGAGCGCTTTGCGTGAGCCGCGACGAATGAATAGGCGGCCGCCGGGGAGGCTCACACCACGGGCGTGCTCTCCGTACCAACAGCAACGCTCGCCGCGGTGCGACCGCGAGCGATCCGGGGGGACGGCCAGACGGATCGGTGGACCCGGCGGACGGGGCTCGTGTTGACCCCATCGGGGTTCGCTCTAGAATCGGCTCCCGTTCGCACGGGGCGAAGGGGCCCGCAACGTTGCAGGAGGAACGACTCGCATGCGCAGCGCGCTCATGACGAAACTCGCGGTGCTCGCGGTGGCGACCGCACTGACCGGCTGCATCAAGAGCAAGCAGTACTGGACGATCTATCCCGACGGTTCGGGCAAGGTCGAGATCGAGAACACGCTCATGGGCATGATGGCCCAGATGGCGAAGATGGGCGGCCAGATGGGACCGGACGCCGGCGAGGCGCAGGACCCCTACCAGATGATCAAGGAGAGCGTGAAGGGCAAGGTCTACTGGAGCGACTTCGAGGCCAAGGACGGGCCGAACGGCGAGTACGTCCTGAAGGGCACCGCCTACTTCGAGAACATCAACGACGTCTCGACGGGCGACGATGAGGACAGCAAGCTCGTCTGGAAGAAGAACGACGACGGCAGCTTCAGCCTGGTCATGCAGAACGACGAGGCGACCGAGGGGCTGCCGGGCATGCCCGGCATGGGGGAGGGCGGTGAGCCGTCGAGCCCCGAGGAGAAGGCGCAGCAGGAGCAGATGAAGGCCATGATGATGGGCATGCTCGCCGGCTTCGAGGTCAAGATCGCCTTCACCGGTCCGGGCGAGGTGACCGACATGAAGGGCTTCCAGACCAAGGACGGCCGGACGGTGGCCTTCACGCTCACCGAGGACGACGTCAAGGCGCTCATGAACAAGGAGAAGACCCCGCCCAAGCAGCTCAGCGCCACGTTCGCCGCGCCGGGTGAGGGACTCGCGGCCGAGTTCGAGGCGTTCAAGAAGGCGCTCGCCGAGGCGAAGGCGAAGGCGCAGAAGGAAGACGCCGGCGAGGGCAAGGGCGGCGACAGCGACCACGGCAAGAAGGAGAACGACGAGGACAGCGGCAGCGAGAACGGAGGCAGCCAGCAGTTCTGAGCCGCTTTCCCTCGCTTGGGATCAGCACGGGGCGCGTCGCGAACCTTCGCGGCGCGCCCCTGTTCTCTGGTGGGGAGCGAGGTGCGGCACCGTCACGGCCTGCGGAGTCGATCGCGGGTCTGCCGCGGGCAGCCCGCCGCGCGACAGGGAGCCGCCGCCCCGACGCTCCAGCGCCGGCAACGCGCGGGGAGGGCCGCCCGCAGGGGGGCGGTGGATCCCGACGCCCCTGCAGAAGACGAGGCAGGGCAAGGTGCCGCGTGCCGTGGTTATCGGTGTTCTCGTGTCGCGCATTGCGAACGGGCTTCTCGCCGCGTTCTCGCCACAGGCGATGTTCATGACGGCCTCGCCTTCCTGCGCCACCTTTCGGGACACTGCTCCGCGGTCGCCGTGAGACTCTTCGCTCCTCTGCCTCTCAGGAGGCCAAGGGAGCGAACGCTGGGGTTCCCGGCGGCTTGCTCGACCTCTGAGACCGGCTGCGGCGATCAGGGCGACGGAGCCGAGTAGCGTCGGCAGCCAGTCGGGTTCGGGGACCACGGCCGAGTCAAGAGTTGCGATCCAGGCTTGTTCTGAGCGTGATCTCGTGCGATCGCTTGGGGCGGCGCCCCTCCTCCTGTCGCCGGAACTATCGATCCTGCCCACAGCTTCGGTCTGCATTTCGCTTCCGGCTGCTGGGCGCCACCGCCGCCGTCAGTCCGGCAACAACACCGCTCGCCGCGTCCTGTCGGTGCGCGGGCGGGCGTGCTCGGTCGGCACAGGCGTCGGCGCAGCCCGCGCCCTCTTCACGTCACCTGGAAGTGCGGTGCGCTCTCGGCCGAGGCGCCGGTGGCGATCGCGCGCACCTCCTCCGGGGTGAGGTTTCTGCGCGAGCGCTTGGCCGCCTCGAACACCCGGTCGACCGTGGCCGCGTCGGTGGGCAGCCCCGCCTTCTCGAGCGCCCACAGCACGTTCGAACGCCCGCTCATGGGGCCCACCACGATCGCCTGCTCGCGGCCCACCAGATCGGACGGCACGCCCGAGTACACCCGGTTCGCCAGCCACGCGTCGCCCTTGCGGTAGGCCTTGATCACCGCCGCGGCGTGCACCCCCGTGCCCGTCTCGAACGCGTCGCGACCCACCACCGGATAGTTGCACGGGATCGGCACCTCGCAGTACCGGCTCACCGCGTCGCAGTACGCCGGCAGCCCCGTGAGATCCTGCGCCTCGCGCCAGCCCATGAGGTGCAGGTTCACGAGCAGCTGGTCCATCGCCGTGTTGCCGCAGCGCTCCCCGATCCCGAGCGCACAGCCGTGGATCCGGTCCGCGCCCGCCTCGATCGCCGCGATCGCGTTGATCAGCCCCAGCCCCCGGTCGTTGTGCCCGTGCCAGTCCACCGCGACGGGCTCGCCCGTCTCCGCCACCAGCTCGCGGATGAAGCGCACCAGCGCGCGCACCCCGTCCGGGGTCGCGTGCCCCACGGTGTCGCACACCACCACACGCCGCGCGCCGCACTCGATCGCGGTCGTGTACAGCCGCCGCAGCGTGTCCGGATCGGCGCGCGTGGTGTCCTCGGTCACGTACATGGCGTCGAGCCCGTGCTCCACCACGAAGCGCACCGCCTGCTCGGTGCACCGCAGCAGCCGGTCGAGATCCCAGTCCTCGGCGTAGCGGCGGATCGGCGAGGAGCCGAGGAACGTCGCCGCCTCGATCCGCAGCCCCGTGCGCTCGGCGATCTCGACGATCGGCTCGATGTCGGCGATCACCGTGCGCGCCGCGCAGTTGGGTCGCACCGGCAGCTTCGCGTCGACGATCTCGCGCGCGAGCCGCTCCACGTCGGCCGCCACCTGGGGGCCCGCGCCCGGCAGCCCGATGTTGAGCGCGTCGATCCCGAGCGCCGCGATGTGGTGCAGGATCTCGATCTTCTGCTCGATCGTCGGCGAGGTCACGCTCGGTGACTGCAGCCCGTCGCGCAGCGTCTCGTCGTTGAGTTCGATCCGCTGCGCGGGCCGCGTCTGCGCCCCCACCGCATTCCAGTCGTAGATCAGATCCCTGCCCTGCATGGCGCCCACCGCAGCCCTCCTCGATCCTCCGGCCGACGCGGCCCGCCCGCGCACCGCCTTCCCATCATGGTCGCGTGCGCGGCGGCGGTCAATCGCGCGACGGCGCGCACCACCCGGCGCTCCGAGCGCGCGCGGCGAGCCGCCGAGCGTTTCGCGGGCGTCGTTGTTCGTTGGCGGAGATCGCGGCCAACCAGGAACCCCGCCCGAAGGGACCGGTGGCGCGTGGAAGGGACCGCGTACCGCTGCGTGCGAACGGTAGCGCCGGCGCTCACTTCACGTGCTGCAGCGCCCGCTTGATCAGCATCTCGACCGGCAACCGCTCGCCACCGGCCTCCTGCTCCGCCCGCTCCACCGCGCGGCGAGCCACCTGCGCCGAGTAGCCGAGCGAGACGAGGGCGCGTGTGGCGTCGTCGGCCGCCGGCAGCGAGGCCGACGTCTCCCGCGGCCCTTCGGGCAGCAGCCGGTCGGCCTTCTCGCGCAGCTCCACGATCACCCGCTCGGCCGTCTTGCGGCCCACCCCGCGCACCCGGTGCAGAAAGCGGCTGTCGCCCTCGCGGATCGCACGAACGATCTCGGCCGGCGGCGAGGCGCTCAGGATGTGCAGCGCCATCACCGGCCCGATCCCCTTCACCTCGACGAGCGCCTCGAACAGACGCCGCTCCGCCGCGGTGGCGAAGCCGAACAGCCGCCACTCGTTCTCGCGCACCGCCAGGTGGGTGAGCAGCGTGTACGCTCCCCCCTGCTGCGCCGCGGCCCGCACCGCCTCGTAGGTCGAGACCGGCACCGTGAGCCGGTAGCCCACCCCGCCCACATCGAGCACCACCTCGGTCGGAGCGGCGGAGGCCACCGTGCCGCGCAGGTATTCGTACACAGGCCGCTGCCCCCCGCGGGGTGCGCTGCTACGCCTTGCGCAACGACAGTCCGAAGGCGGCGAGCTTCTTCTTGACCTCGTTGAGCGAGGTCTGCCCGAAGTTCTTTACCGCGAGCATCTCGGCCTCGGTCCGGTCGGCGAGCTCCCCGAGCGTCTTGATCCCGAGCCGTTCCATGCAGTTGCGCGAACGCACCGAGAGCGACAGGTCGGAGATCGGCCGCGCCCGCACCGCCTCGAGATCGATCTCGCCGCCCGGCGCCGCGGCACCGGCGGTCGCCGCACCCGCCGCCGCGGGCCGCGCGGTCGCCGAGCCGCCCTTGCCCGCCGAGGGCAGCTGGCCGTCGCGGAACATGCCGAGCTGCAGCCCCTTCTGCGCGAGAAGCTGCTTGATCTCGGTCAGGCTCGTGTCGCCGAAGTTCTTGTAGCTCAGCAGCTCCTCCTCGGTCTTGACCACGAGGTCGCCGAGGGTGCGGATGTTCATCTTGTTGAGGCAGTTGCGGGCGCGCACGCTCAGCTCGAAGTCCGAGATCGGGATCCGCAGGATCGCATTGCGCCGGTCCGAACGGCGCGCCTGCTCCTCGTCGTAGTACATGTCGAGCGACGCCTCGGCGTCGCCGAGGAACATGCGCGCCCGGCGGTGGGTCGGATCCGCCGCGAGCACCCGGCGGAACACCTCGGCCGCCTCCTCGTAGCGGCCGCGGTCCTCGAGCATGAGCCCGTAGTTCACGAGCGCGCCCACGTGCGGCCGCGGCCGGTCCGCGAGCTTGCCGTAGTACTCGAGCGCCGCCTCCTCGTCGCCGTGCAGCTCGTGCGCGTAGGCGAGCCGGAACAGCACCTCCGGATCGTCCGGGGCGCGCTCGAGCGCGCGCTCGAAGGTGCGGATCGCCTCGCGGTGATGTCCGGCCGCGTCGAGGGCGAGCCCGAGCGCGAGCAGCGCCGAGGCGTCCGCGCCGTGCGTCTTCTCCGTCCGCTCCCAGATCGTCTCGAGTTCGGTCTCGTCGAGTGCCTCGGGAACGCCGAGCGCCTGCAGATCGATCGTCGCCGTCGCCATGGAGCGCTACCTCTCTTCGGGGGCGCGTCGGTGGGTCCGAGCGCCGCATGCATCGTGCCGTACGCAGGAAAGAGCCGATTCTAGGGAGCAGCCCGGCCGTGTCAACCGGAGCGCGGGTCGAGCGCGGCGCGCAACCCGTCGCCGAGCAGGTTGAAGCCGAGCACCGTGGCTGCGATCGCCAGCCCCGGGTAGAGGCAGATCCACGGATAGTCGCGCAGATACGCGACGTTGTCGCTCAGCATGGTGCCCCACTCCGGGGTGCCCGGCTCCGCCCCGAGACCGAGAAAGCCGAGTCCCGCCGCGTCGAGCACCGCCGTGCCGAGCCCGAGCGTGGCGATCACGATCAGCGGCCCGAGCGCGCCGGGCAGGATGTGGCGCCACAGGATCGCCGGCGGCGAGGCGCCGAGCGCACGCGCGGCGAGCACGAAGTCGCGCTCGCGCAGCTCCAGCACCGCCGCCCGCATCTGGCGCGCGAACCGCGGCGACTCCGCGATCCCCACCGCGATCACCACGTTGATCAACCCGCGGCCGAGCGCGGCGGTGATCGTGAGCGCGAGCACGATCGAGGGCAGCGCCATGAGCATGTCCGCTGCCCGCATGAGCAGCGTGTCGATCCGCCCGCCGGCGTACCCCGCCACCGCGCCCACCGGGATCCCGAGCACGCACGCCAGTCCCACCGCACCGAGCGCGATCCACAGCGAGATCCGTGCCCCGTACACCACCCGCGACGCGATGTCCTGCCCCAGCGCGTCGGTGCCGAACCAGAAGCTGCCGCCCGGCGCCTGCAGCGCATGGTCCGGGCGGGTCGCGTACGGATCGTGCGGCGCGATCGCGGGCGCGAACACCGCCGCGACGAACAGCGCGAGCACGATCAGCAGCCCGAGCGCGGTCTGCCCCCCCACCCGCCACCGCCGTCCGGTACGCGTCCCCGCCGTCGCCATCAGCGCCGCCCCTCCAGCCCGGCGCGGATGCGCGGATCGAGCGCCACGTACAGCAGGTCGACCGTCAGGTTCGCCGCCACGAACACCACCGCCACCACGAGCACCGCACCCTGCAGCGCCGGCAGATCCTTGCGGCTCGCCGCCTCGACGATGTAGGTGCCGAGCCCCGGCCACTGGAACACCGTCTCGGTCAGCACCGCGCCGCCGAGCAGCGCCGCGAACTGGATGCCGGTCACCGTCACCACCGGCACGAGCGCGTTGCGCAGCACGTGCCGCAGCGTGATCCGCACCGGCCCGAGCCCCTTCGCCCGCGCGGTGCGCACGAACTCCTGCCCGAGCACCTCGCGCATGGCCGCGCGCGTCATGCGTGCGATCACCGCGAGCGGGATCGTGCTGAGCGCGAGCGCGGGCAGCGCGAGGTGCGCGAGCACGTCGCGCACGAGCGCCGGATCGCCGGCGAGCAGCGCGTCGAGCACGTACAGCCCCGTCACCGGCTCGAGGGTGTAGAGCGGCGAGAGCCGCTGCTGCATGGGGTAGATCGCGATCTGCAGCAGCAGCCCGAGCCAGAACACGGGAAACGAGATGCCGGCGAGCGCGAGCGTGCTCGTGAGGTGGTCGAGCACCGACCACGGCCAGCGGCGCGCGAGCGCTGCCACCGCACCGAGCAGCAGACCGAGCGGCAGCGCGATCACGAACGCCGCGAGTGCGAGCTCGACCGTCGCCGGCACCCGCTCGCGCAGCTCGTCGAGCACCGGCCGACGGGTCGCGAACGAGCGGCCGAGATCCCCCCGCAGCGCGCCCCACACGAGCCGCCCCCACTGCACCGGCAGCGGGTCGTACCAGCCGATCGACTCGTTGAGCGCCCGGATCGCCTCCGGCGTGCCCTTCTCGCCCACGAACGACTCGCCCGGCGAGCCGGGCACGAGGTGCGCCGAGAGCACCACGAGCAGACTCACACCGGCCAGGATCGGGATCGCGTGCAGCAGCCGTCGCAGCACGTAGCCCGCCACCGCGCCCGCGCCCCCGCCGCGTTCACTCGGGGCTGCGGCCTGTAAGCCGCACCCCGGCGAACAGCTTGCGCCCGGTGGGGTGCAGCACGAAGCCGCGCACCTGCTCGCGCACCGCGGCGAGCTGCGCGGGGTGCACGAGCGGCACGAGAGGCGCGCGTTCGGCGAGTTCGCGCTCGAGCCGGCGGTACAGCCGGATGCGCCTCGCGGGATCGCGCAGCGTCTGCGCCTCGAGCAGCGCGGTGTCGATGCCGGGATCGGAGAAGAACGAGAAGTTCGTGCCGCCGAGGTTGGCACTGTGGAAGAAGACGAACAGGAAGTTGTCGGGATCGGCCACGTCCGCGGTCCAGCCGAGCAGGCACATGTCGTGCTCGCCCTGCCGCGTCTTGTGCAGATAGATGTCCCAGGGATAGGTCACGATCGTGCACCGCAGCCCGATCTCGGCGAGCTGGCTCTTGATCAGCTGCGCGATCTTCTTCGGCTCGGGCATGTAGGGCCGCGGGATCGGCATGGCCCATAGCGTGAACTCGTGGCCGGGCTCGAGCCCCGCCTCGGCGAGCAGGGCGCGTGCGCGCTCGAGATCGCGGCCCGGGGCATGCGCCCCCTCGGGCGGAGCGAGCACCGTCGGCGGACAGATCTGCACCGCCGGCTGCGCATGGCCATGGAAGTTGAGCCGCACGAGCGCCTCGCGGTCGATCGCGAGCGAGATCGCACGGCGTACCCGCGGATCGTCGAGCGGGCGGTTGCGACAGTTGAACGCGAGATAGCCCACCGACATGCCCGGCTGCTCGATCACCCGCACCCCCGGCGTCTTCGCGAGCCGCTCGACGTCGATCGGATTCACCCCGTCGATCGCGTGCACCTCGCCCGCCTCGAGCAGCCGCCGCCGCGCACCGTTGTCGGCGATCGACAGCAGCACCACCCGCTCGATCGCGGGCTTCGGTCCCCAGTAGTGCTCGTTGCGGCGCAGCACGATCCGCTGCCCCGTCTCCCAGCGTTCGAAGACGAAGGGGCCGGTGCCGATCGGCTGCCGCGCGAAGGCGTCGCGCGCCTCGCGGCTCGCGAGCTTGCCCGGCGGCACGATGAACGCCGTGTAGACCGTCAGGTTGCCGAGAAACAGCCGCGGGGCGAGCGCGCGCCGCAGCGTGAAGCGCACGTGCCGCGCGTCGAGCGCCTGCACCCGCTCGATGTCCTGGTACAGCGCGGTGTTGAGGATCTCGGCGTCGTGCGCCGGGTGCTTCGGATCGATGATGCGCGAGAAGGTGAACACCACCGCCTCGGCGTCGCAGGGGCTGCCGTCGTGAAACCGAACCCCCTTGCGCAGCGTGAACGTCCAGCGCAAGCCGTCCTCGCTCACCTCCCAGGACGTCGCGAGCGCGGGCTCGATCTCGGTGCCGTGCGCGGCGTAGCGCACCAGCCCCTCGAAGATGTTGGCGGCCACGAGAACCGACTCGCCGTCGTCCATCTTCTGCGGATCGAGCGTGACCGCGTCCGCGCCGCGGGCGTACACGAACGTGCTCGTGTTGGCCGACCGCTTCGCGCCGCCGGCCGTACCGCCCCGGTCGCAGCCGAGCGGCGCCACGGCCAGGGCCCCGATCGCCACGGCGATCGCGAGCGCCCCGAGGCGGCGGCGTACCGTCTGTCGTCGGCTCGTCATGGGAGGGCGAGTCTAGTCGTGCGGCCGAGCCGCCGTCAAGCCGTGGCCGGCGCGGGCGCGTTCGCCTCCGGCGTTCCCGCACCCGGGCGGGAACGCCGCGCGGTGTCGCGGCAGGCGTCGACGCGCCCGGGGTCGACGCCTGCGGGGCGGTGCGGGAGCGTGTCCTGTCCGCGGTTGGGGCGGGCGGGGAGGCCCTCCCGCTGCGGGCGGCCGGGCGTGCGGGGGCGCGGTGTACCGATCGGGTTCTCGTTGGGTGGCTGCGATGTCTTGTGGGGCTTGGGGTTGTGCGATCACCTCTCAATGAAGGCGATGCTGGCCCAGGTGTCGGGTACCGTCGTTCTCGGCATTTTCATATCGCGGCTAGCCAAGAGGGGGCTTGCCGTTTCCTCGCCGCAGGCAACGTTGCTGGCTTCGTGCGCGGCGAAGTCAGCTGCGCCTGCGGCCTGCACAGATCGCTCCGGCCACGTAGGCGGTTGTGCCTTGCACCGGACGGCGCGGCTTGGTGGTGCAATGGCGAACCCGCACGCCCCGCGGCGACGGCGAGACGCCGTCGCTCCGACAACTATGTGGCGCTCCGCGTGTTGGTCATCCGCCGGCCGTATGCTGCCTCCTTGGGCAGCCTCGCTGCAGTAGCGGCCTCCAGGCGACGCAACGCCTTGTCGCGCCGTTTGTTGCAGGTCTGCAAGCGCTTGCTCAGGGGCCTTGGGATCCGCCCCCCCCTACGTGGCCTGGTGGGCGATCACCACCCAGCGCGAGCCGTCCCAGCGAAAGACGTTGGTCACCGGGTGCTCGTTGCGGGTGCGCGAACTCTGCGGCATGGCGACGCGTTCGATCAGCGACACGAACGCCAGTTCCCCCGTCTGCTCGGCATACATCTGCGTCAGTTCCACCGCCGACGGGCGGTCGACGCTGAAGATCTGCTCGAAGCCGTTGCGCACCTCCTCCCAGCCGCGCAACAGCACCCCGTTCGGGTGGGTGCAGCGCACCGAGCCGTCGTGCGCCCACAGCCGCGCCATCTGGCCGATATCCCGGCCCTGCAGCGCCCGGTAGAACTCCTCGTTCGCCTCGAGCACGCTCGGGCGCTTGTCGCCGCCCTCGCGCCGGACCGGAAGCTCCGGCGGCAGTTCCGGGGTGATCACCGGCGCCGGCCCCTCGAACACGATCTCCTTGCGCTTCTTGCCCATGGGCGAGGAGCGGCGGGGATAGCGTCCGCGGCGCTTGAGCGGGGTCGCGGTGTCGGGCACGATGCTCAGCGCGGGCTGGGTGGCGGGTGCACTCGCCGCCGCACCGCGCTCGGGCTGGTTGGGCGTGCTGCGCGCGGTGATCACCCCCGGTGCGGGGGGCGAGCTGCGGCGCGCCGCCGCCGGCCGGGCGGCGGCCTTCTTCGCCGCAGCCTTCTTCGTGGCAGTCTTCTTTTCCGCGCTCCTGCTTGCCGTCGCCTTCGCGGCGCTCGCCTTCTTGTCCGCGCTCGTCTTCCTGGTGGCCGTCTTCTTCGCGCTGCTCTTCTTCGCGGTCTTCTTCGTTCCGCTCGCCTTCTTCGTGGCGGTGGCCTTCTTCGCCGCGGTCTTCTTCTTGCTGGCCGTCGTCTTCGTCGCCGTTCGCCGGGTGCGTGCAGGGCTCTTGCTCGTCACGGTGCTCTTCTTCTTCCTCGTCTCCGTCCCGCTCGCGCGGCGACCGGTGGCCGCCTTCGCAGTCTTCGCCTGGCGGGAACTCGCCTTCGTCTTCGTCTTCGCCTTCGCCTTGTTGGCGCCCCTCGCGCTCGTCGCCTTCTTCTTCGCCGCTTTCCTGCTCGCGCGCGTGGCCCCCGACGACTTCGACCGCTTCGCCTTGGTTGCCTTGCTCGCCGTCGCCGTCTTCGTCTTCTTCGCCGTGGACCGCGCCGTCCGCTTGCTCGCTGTCGTCTTCTTCTTCGCGGTCTTCGCCGTGCTCTTCGAACTCTTGCCCCTGGCGGAACGCGTCGTCTTCGCCTTCGTGCGGCTCGTCGTCGTCCGCTTGCCGCCGCTCGCCTTCTTCTTCGAGGCCGCCGCCCGGCCGCCCGTCGCCGCCTTGCGCCTGCTCGCCTTCGTGCTCGCCATCACCCGCTCCCGGCTCGGCGTCCCCGTCGCTCGTCCCCAGCGCACAACCGCGCCCCCATCCGGGCATCGGCAGCCGAGGCCGTCCGGTGTAGCCCGGAGCGAGTCGGGCCCGCGGGCCGGGCGTACACGTGCCGATCTTAGCGATTCTCGCCCGCGCGCGCCAATCGTCCCCGAGCCCGCCGCGGCGCGCACACGCCGGCGGTCAAGGCGCGGCGAACACGCGCCGACAGATGGGCTAGGAACAGCGCACGAGTGTCCGCGCTGGCAGACGGTCGGGACGGCGGTTGGGGATCCGGCCCCCAGCCGCGCGCAGCGACGGCAACCGCCGGATCCGGGGAGGTTCCATGGACCATTCCGACACCGAGAGCCGGGTCCTGAAGAAGGTCTACTTCATCAAGAAGGCGCGCGAGGGCGAGGAACTCGTCACGCTGCTCAAGAACAAGTTCAAGACCATCGACGCGATCCGCGACGTCATGGGCTGGTACCGCGAGGGCCGCGAGTTCTTCGTCGATCTGTGCGGGCGCGAACCGGCGGGCGACGACGACAGGCCGCGCAGGCTGCGCTTCCGCATCTCGCGCTGGACGAGTGCGGGCGACAACAACCGCTCGGTGCTCGGCGCGATCGGTCACATCCTCGCCTGGCTCGACGAGGAACTGCCCTTCGACATAGCACTCGTGCCCTACCAGCAGCTCGAACCGAGGCCGGGCACGTACTCGCTCAACTGAACCACGACCCACGACGAGGGAGGGAGTGGGGCGCGCCGCGGCAGCCGCCGCGGCGCTTTTCTTGTCTGGCCTTCGTGCAGCCGGTCGCGTCCGCGCGCGAACCCCGCGCTCAGAACTTCACCTTGACCGCCTTGCGCTCCTCCTCGCTGTCCACCTCGAAGAACTCCGCCGGCTCGAAGTGGAACATGGCGGCCACGATGTTGGTGGGCAGCATCTCGACCTTGTTGTTGTACTGCAGAACCGCCGCGTTGTAGCCCTGGCGGGCGTACGCGATCGCGTTCTCGGTCTCGGTGAGTTCACCCTGCAGCGAGACGAAGTTGGTGTTCGCCTTGAGGTCGGGGTAGTTCTCCGCGACCGCGAACAGCGTGTTGAGCCCGCGGCTGAGTTGCGCATCGGCGGCCGCCGCCTCGCGCGGCTGGCCCGAGATCAGCCCCGCGCGCGCCTTGGCGATGTTCTCGAGCACCTCCTTCTCGTGCTGCAGATAGCCCTTGACCGTCTCCACGAGGTTAGGGATCAGGTCGTAGCGGCGCTTGAGCTGCACGTCGATCTGCGCCCACGACTCCTTCACCTTGTTGCGTGCGCGCACGAGCCCGTTGTACAGACCCATGAACATCACGAAGAACAGCACGGCGAGTGCGCCGAGAACGAGCAGCGTGATCAGGACAGCCGACATGAGCGCTCCCCCCGAACGGGTCCGAACGGCGACGTCCGCATCGCCGCCTTGGGCTGGACAG
>RFJN01000199.1 GCA_003694875.1 Planctomycetota bacterium
GGGGCGGACCCGGGCGAGACGCACCCGGCGCTGTCCGCGGTATGTCCGGTGGCGCCACAGCCCTCGAGCCGGGACGAGCAAGCAGTCGAGGAAGACGGGGACCGAGGGGAGGAGCGCGAGGACGGCACGACGACGGCGACGGCGGCGTGCCCGGTGGTCGAACCGGCCGTCGCTGCCGAGGCGGCTGCTCCAGGTGCATTGCCGGCCCATGGCGGGGACGAGACCACGGCCGACGCCCTCGAACCCGAGGGGGGCCAACGCGGGCGTGCGGTCGTTTCGGCACCTGGCGGGGCGTGCGGCGACGGGACGGGGCGGGAGGGCGAAGGCGCTTGCGCCGAGTCGCTCGACGAGACGGCGGATGATCCGGTGGACTCCGACGCCGCGGCGCTCGACGAGACGGCCGACGAAGCCGGGCCAGGCAGCGGTTCGGAACTCGACGAGACCGCGGACGAGGTGACCGCCACTTGCGCGGCTGCTGCGTCGGGCAGCGGCGATGACGTCGGTGGCACGCAGGTGCAACCGTGCCAGCAAGCCCCGCTCGACCGGACCGCGCCGGACCGCGCTGCGCTCGACGAGACGGCGGACGAGCCCGTTGCCCCCGAGCGCTGCCCCCTCGACGAGACAGCCGACGACCCGGGCCTCCCTGGCTCTGCCCCTCTCGACGAGACGGCCGATGAGGCCGCCTCGTGCGGCGACCAGGCTCTCGACGAGACGGCAGACGATCCCTGCTGCCGGAATACCGCGAGCCCCGGCGCCGCCACGCGCCGGTCGCCGCGGGGTGCGACCGGCGACGACGAGAGCACGGCCGATCTCGTCACCGACGACGGAGGGAGTGACGACGAGACGCCGTGGGCCGGCGGGGCACCGATCCCGGACGGGGAGAGGCGGTGATGGGGAGCGCGTCACCACTCGGGGTCGTGTCGTGGGTGAACGAGCTGCTGCAGCGGCACCAGGAGCTGTTCTTTCTCTACTCCGACAATCCGGTCTGGCACCTGCTGCTCGTGGTCGCCGCGCTCGGGCTGTTGTTTCTCTTGCGGCTGCGGCGCTGGACGCGGCGGATCGAGCGAGCGCGGGCGCGCATTCCGCTGTCGATCGGCGGCTGGGGCACGCGCGGCAAGTCGGGCACCGCGCGCAAGAAGTCGGCGCTGCTGCACGCGCTCGGTCTCGAGGTCTTCACGAAGACGACCGGCTGCGAGGCGATGGTGATCCATGCGCTGCCCGACCGGCCGGCGCTCGAGCTGTTTCTGTACCGCCCCTACGACAAGGCGACGATCTGGGAGCAGAAGGACGTGCTGGGCATCGCGGCCGACACCGAGCCGCACGTGTTCCTCTACGAGTGCATGGCCCTGAATCCGCGCTACGTCGAGATCATCGCGCAGCAGTGGATGCGCGACGACGTGGCGACGATCACCAACACCTACCCCGACCACGAGGACATCCAGGGGCCGCGCGGGATCGATCTCCCGCAGGTCATGGCGCGGTTCCTGCCGCGCAACGCTCCCTGCTTCACCGCGGAGCACACCATGCGCCCGATCCTCGAGGACGCCGCGCGCCGTCGAGGCTGCCGCCTCGAGGGGGTCGGCTGGCGCGAGGCGGCCATGATTCCGGACGACGTCCTGGCGCGCTATCCGTACCGGGTCCATCCGATGAACCTCGCGCTCGTCACCCGCCTCGGCGAGTCGCTCGGGATCGAGCGCGAGTTCGCCTGGAAGGAGATCGCGGACTGGATCGTGCCCGACCTCGGGGTGCTGAAGGTGTTTCCCGAGGCGCGCCACCGCGGTCGACGCCTGACCTTCTCGAACGGCCACTCGGCGAACGAGCGGCACGGCTTCAATGCGAACTGGAAGCGGCTGGGGCTCGATCGCTTCGACGCGCGGGCAGAACCGGGCCGCTGGCTCGTGACGGTGGTCAACAACCGGGGCGATCGGATCGCGCGATCCAAGGTGTTCGCGGACTGCATGGTGCACGACGTGCGGGTGCACCGGCATCTGCTCATCGGCACGAACCTGACGGGTCTGCGCGGGTACGTGGAGGCCTCGCTCGAGCGGCGCCTCGCGGGGCTTCGCCTGTTGCCCGACGGGCCGATCGAGGATGGTGCGGCGGCGCGACGCGAGGCGCACGAACGTCTCGAGCAGCAGCTCGCCTATCTGTGCTGGGAGGTGCGCGAGCCCGCGGACGTCGTCGAGAAGCTGCGTTGCATGTTGCAGGGGCTGGAGATCGAGCCGGCGGTGATCGAACGTTGGTGCGGGGACCGGTCGCTGTGCGAGGCGATCGAGGGCAGCCGGCTGCGGTGTGTCGAGATCGATCCCCTCTGTTCCGGGGCCGCAGCGGGTCGCGACCTCGCGCTCGACGAGGCGCTCGCGAGCCTCGAGACATCGCTCGTGCGGGACGAGGGGCTCGATCCCGACGTGGCGCGGGCGGTGACGAGCTGGCTCGAACGCTGGACCCGCGAACTGGGGACGCTGCGGGCGCTGCGGCGCGTGATCGACGATCTGCTCAGCGCTCCCCCCACCGCCTCGAGCCGCGCGCAGCTCGACGAGTTGCTGCGCAGCTTCGTGCGTCGTGCGTTTCTCGACAAGCTGCACGCGCTCGAGGATCCCACGGCGAGCGGGGACCGGGTTGTCGACTTCGTGGCACGCGCGTGCCCGCCGGGTCTCGCGGTGCACGTGCATGGCGCGCAGAACATCAAGGGGCCGGGTCTGGACTGGTGCTACCGCTGGATCGGTCTCGAGCGGGTGCGCGAACAGGTCGCGGCGTTGCGCGACCGGTCCGCGGAGCGCCGCCGCCAGGCGCTCGCGTGGCTCGGCAGCCACACCGACTACGGGCTGCTCGACGCTCCGGTTGCGATCGAGGCGATCGAGGCGGCGCGA
>RFJN01000200.1 GCA_003694875.1 Planctomycetota bacterium
CCTGCCGGCCCCCCTGCGCCAGTGGCTCGGTCCCCTCGGCCCCGAGATCGAGCGGATCGGCGTGCGCCGCGTGGCGCTGCTCGCCTCGCTCGCGCTCGTGATCACCGCCGCGATCGTGGGCATCACCTGGTTCAGCTCGCGCGAGCGCATGGTGCCGCTGTATCGCGATCTCGAGCTCGCCGACGCGGGGGCGGTCACGAGCCGGCTGCGCGACAAGGGGGTGCCCTACGAGCTGCGCGACGGGGGGCGCACGATCGCGGTGCCGGCCTCGAAGGTGCACGAGCTCCGGATCGAACTCGCGAGCGACGGGCTTCCCGAGAGCGGCGGCGTGGGCTTCGAGCTGTTCGATCGCACGAGCTTCGGCGCGAGCGATCTCGTCGAACAGGTCAACCTGCTGCGCGCGCTGCAGGGAGAACTCGCGCGCTCGATCATGCGGCTCGAGCCGGTCGCGCACGCCACGGTCCACATCGCGCAGCCGCGGCAGACGGTGTTCTCGCGCCGACAGAAGCGCACCACCGCCTCGGTGGTGCTCTCGCTCAAGCGC
The DNA here is from genome assembly GCA_003694875.1 of Planctomycetota bacterium. GTDB lineage: Bacteria > Planctomycetota > J058 > J103 > J103 > J103. The sequence continues at coordinate 545 of RFJN01000200.1, forward strand.
GGCCGCCACCTGAGCAGCCAGCAGGTGGCCGGCATCGTGCACCTCGTCTCGCACGCGGTCGAGGGGCTCGCGCCCGAGGACGTGACGGTCGTCGACCGTCACGGGATCACCCTCGCCCCGCGCGAGGGGGTGGGCGGCGGCGCCGGCGGCGGGGCGCCGGCGCTGAGCCTGCAGCAGGAGGTCGAACAGCACCTCAGCGCCAAGGCGCAGAGCATGCTTGACGCGGCCCTCGGCCCGGGACGCGCCTTCGTGCGCGTGGTCGCGGAACTCGACATGCAACGGATCGAGGAGACGCGCGAGCGGTTCGATCCGGACGCGCAGGTGGCGCGCTCCGAGACGACCTCGAGCCGCACGGTCCGCTCGCAGACCCCGAACGCGGGACGCGCAGGCGGATCGACCGGTGCACGCGCCGCGCTCGCAAAGGCGGGCGGCGGTGCGGGCCAGACCACCGAGAGCGAGGAGAAGATCACCACGCAGTACGAGATCGGGCACTCGGTGCAGAAGATCGTGAAGGTGCCAGGCGGGATCCGGCGGCTGAGCGTGAGCCTCGTGATCGACGAGTCGCTCTCGGACAAGCTCGAGCAGATCGAGGGCATCGTCAAGACCGCGGTCGGATTCGATCCGCGCCGCGGCGACTCGTTCGATCGCGCGGCGGTGGCGCGCGCACAGAAGGACGATCCCTGGGACGACCCCGACCTGGTGGCCGCAGCGCAGCGCCGGGAGCTGATCGAGATCGCGCTGCGCCACGGGCTGCCGGGCCTCGCCGGGCTGATCATCACGATCTCGATGCTCGGTCTCGCGCGCCGCTCGCGCCGCGCCGCTGCCGCCCCCGCGCCCGAACCGGCCGACGGCGCGGGCGAGACGACGATCGGGCAGCGGCTCGATCTGCGCACCCCCGAGACGCTCGAACCCGGCCCCGACGGAACGCACCCGGCCGTCGGCCTGGCCACCGTCGAGGCGCTCGCCGACGAGCTGCGGCGAGCGGCGCAGCAGGATCCGCAGGCGGCCGCCGCGCTGTTGCGCGCGTGGCTGCGCTCCGGCGTCGACGAGGCCACGGCCGACGCAGCAACCCGTGAGGAGGCGCTCGCATGAACCTTCCGAGTCCGCAGCAGGCCGCCTGCGTCCTCATGGCGCTCGACAATGTGACCGCCACGCGGGTGCTCGGCCACCTCGAGCCCGAGGAGATCGCGCGCCTGAGCGCACTCATGGAGCGCACCGGAACCCACCGCCCGCCCGAGCCCGTGCTCGCCGAGATCCTGCGCACCTTCGTGGTGCTGCTCAAGAGCGGTGCGGCGGCCGAACTCGAACGGGGCACCGAGGGCGGCGGTGCGGACGCTGCCCCCTCGGACGCCGGCGGCCGGGAGGCGATCGAGCTGCTGCGGGAGCTCGATCCGGCCGAGCTCGCGGCGATCGTGGGCGGGGAGCATCCCCAGGTGGGCGCGCTGCTGCTCGCGCAACTGCCGCCCGCGCGCGCGGCCGAGGCGATCGCGCGTCTCGAGGAGCCGGTGCAGATCGAGTTGCTCAGTCGCATCGCTCGCACCGATCCCGGCGGCGCCGAGGCGCTGCTGCGGCTCGCGCCGCTGCTCGCCGAGCGACTGCGCGGACGCGTCGCGAGCCCCCGCGGCGAGGGCGAGGAGGAGACGGTCGAGGATCGGTACAAGACGGTCGCCGACATCATCAAGCACCTGCGCCGCGACGGTGCCGATCCGCTCGAGCGGCTCGCCGAGGTGGACGGCGAGCTCGCCGACGAGGTCAAGGGGCGGCTGTTCGTGTTCGACGACCTCGCCGCGATGGATTCCCGCGCCATGCAGAAGGTGCTCGCGCAGGTCGACTCGCGGCTTGTCGCCATGGCGCTCAAGGCGGCGAGTCCCGAGGTCGCCGAGGCGCTGCTGTCCAACCTCTCGCGGCGCGCGCGCGACATGGTGCTCGAGGAGCGCGAGGCACTCGGGCCGGTGCCGCTCTCGGACGTGCGCGAGGCGCAGAGCCAGATCATCGAGGTCGTGCTCAAGCTCGCCGAGGACGGCGAGATCCGGATCGCGACCGGCGGTGATGCGGAGATGGTGCAGTGACGCGCCCGCCCCGACCGGTGCGCGTCTCGCTCGGACGTGCCCTGCAGGGCGCGCGCCTCGCGGGTGCGAACACCCAGGCGGCGGCGCTGCAGCGGACCCGCCCTCCTGCGGCCGAGCCGAGGCCTGTGCCTTCGGTGGCGGCCGGACCGACGCCACCGGCCCCGCCCGCCGCCTCGGCGCCGCCGCGTCCCGCGCTCGAGGACGACGCGGCGCTGCAGCGGGCATTCCAGGAGGCGGAGCTGCGCGGACGGCAGGCGGGCGAACGGACCTGGCGGCTGCGTCTCGGCACCGCGCTCGCAGCACTCGAGAAGGCCGTGCAGGCGCTCGACACCACGAGCGCCGATGCGCTCGAGGCGATCGAGCGCGAGGCGTGCGCTCTCGCGATCGCGGTGGCCGAGCACGTGCTGCACGACGCGCTGCAGGAGGGCCGGCACCGGATCACCGAGACCGTCGCGCAGGCCTTCCGCGCGGTGCACGAGCGGCTCGGCACCGAGCCGGTCCGGCTGTATCTGCACCCCGAGGACGTGGTGGCGCTGCGCGAGCGCTGCGGCCGCGCCCTCGCCGAGCGGCTCGAGCGCGTCGAGATCAAGGCCGAGGCGAACCTCGCACGCGGTGACGTCCGGGTCGAGACGAACCACGGGGTGCTGCTCGCCGGTGCGAGCGAGCAGCTGCGCCAGATCCGCCGGCGCTGGCTCGAGCAGCGGGAGCGTGCGACATGAGCGGCGCAGCCCCCCACCGTCCGGGAGCCTGGCTCGCACGCGCCCGCGCCTCGCTCGCCGAGATCGACGGCCTGCGGTTTCGCGGACGCGTGGTGCGCGCGGCCGGACTCGGGCTCGAGGTGCTCGGGGTGCCGGCGCAGGTGGGCGAGATCTTCGAGATCGAGCGCATGGACGGCAGCGGGAGCATGCTCGCCGAGGCGGTGGGCTTCCGCGACGGTCGCGCGCTGCTGCTGCCGCTCGAGGACACCTCCGGGATCGGCTCGGCGAGCCGCGTCGAGCCGCTCGGACGCTCGCTCGACATCGTGTGGTCGCCGAGGCTGCTCGGGCGGGTGCTCGACGGGCTCGGGCGACCGATCGACGGGCGGGGCCCGCTGCCCGAGGGCGCTCGCATGTCGGTGCGCCGCGATCCGCCGCCGGCGCTGCGTCGGCGCATGATCGAGAAGCCGCTGCCCACCGGCGTCTCGGCGATCGACGCGCTGCTGACCTTCGGTCGCGGACAGCGCGTGGGGGTGCTCGCCGGACCGGGGATCGGGAAGTCGACGCTCATGGGCAAGATCGCCCGCGACGCGCAGGCCGACGTCGTCGTGGTGTGTCTGGTGGGCGAGCGCGGGCGCGAGGTGCGGCAGTTTCTCGAGCTCTCGCTCGGCGAGCACGGTCTCGCGCGCGCGGTCGTGGTCGCCGCCACCTCCGACACGCCGCCACTGCAGCGCTTCGCCGCTCCGCTTGTCGCCACCACGATCGCCGAGTGTTTCCGCGACGAGGGCCGCGACGTGCTGCTGCTCATGGACTCGGCGACCCGCTTCGCCGCCGCGGTGCGCGAGATCGGGCTCGCGGCCGGCGAGCCGCCCACCACCAAGGGCTACCCCCCGTCGCTGTATGCGCACCTGCCGCGGCTCGTCGAGCGGCTCGGGACCGCCGAACGCGGCAGCATCACGAGCGTGATCACGGTGCTCGTGGAAGGCGACGACCTCGCCGATCCGGTGGCGGACGCCATGATGTCGCTGCTCGACGGCCACGTCGTGCTCTCGCGTGAGCTCGCCCGCCGCAACCACTACCCGGCGATCGACGTGCTCACGAGCGTGAGCCGCACCATGGGCCAGGTGGTCGAGCGCGAGCACGCGCGACTCGCTGCCCGCTTCAACGAGCTGTGGTCGGCCTACACCGAGGCGGCCGACCTGCTGCGCATCGGCGCCTACCGACCCGGCGGCGACCCGGTGCTCGACGCCGCTGTCCAATCTCGCGACGCCATGCTTCGGCTTTTGCGACAGCCCTCGCGCGAGACGCGTTCGTTCGAGCAGACGCTCGCGCTGCTCGCCGAGGCGGTCGGGAGCGCGTGATGGGGTCGTCCCGCTCGCCGTTTCGCCTCGCCGGCGTCCTGCGGGCACGCAAGCTGCAGGAGCGGGCGTGCGAGCGCGCGGTGGCGGCCGCGCGCGCGCAGCTGCACGCCGCGCGCGCACGGCGGCGCGCGTGCGAGCAGCGCCTCGAACACGCGCTCGAGGCGGCCGCGGGCCGCCGCACCGGGCGTCTCGAGGTGGCGCGCGTGCTGCGGGAACTCGACGAACTCGCCACCTGTCGGCAGGCGATCGCCGAGGCGTGTGCCGCCGAGGCCGAGGCCGAGGCTGCGCTCGCCGAGGCGGAGGCCGCCTGGCGCGAGCGGGTGCAGCAGCGGCGGGTGCTCGAGGTGCTCGAGCGCGCGGCGTACGAACAGCACGAACGCCAGCGGCGGCGACGGGAGCAGCAGGCCATGGATGAGGCGGCGCTGGTGCGGTTCGAGGGGAGGGAGCCATGAAGCGGGCGCTCATGACGCTGGTGCGCGTGACCGTGCTGCTCGCGGTCTTCGTCGGCGGCATCGTGGTCAACGCCATGGTGCGCGGCGGCGGACCGCGCGGGCTCAGTTCGCTGCGCACCGTGCCGGTGCTGCGGGTGCTCGCCCCTCCCCCCCCGCCGCCCGAGACGCTGCACGTGGCCGAGGAAGCGGAGCAGCCGGCCGATGAGCAGGAGCACGCAGCACTCGACGAGCTCGCCACCGAGATGTACCTCGTGCCGAAGCCGTTCAGCGTGCAGGAGCTCTCCGAGCTGTCGCGCAAGCTCGAAGAGGCGCGCGAGCGCTACGAGAGCCGCACCAAGGCGGTGGACCTCATGCTCGCCGATCTCGAGCGGGTACGCGAGGATCTCGCGTTCCGGCGCGAGGAACTCGAGCAGCTGCGGCGCGAGATCGCATCCGCCCAGAAGGCGCACGCCGCTGACGCCCCGAGCCCGGCGAACACCGGGCCCTCCCACAAGCCACAGGACGGCGGCCAGGCGCCGTCCCGGAACGACGGCGGCCCCGCCTCGTCCGGGAGCGAGCCGAGCGGGCACGCCCGCGCGGTGCTCGAGCCCGGGGAGCGCAAGCGTCTGAAGGCGGTGGCGAAGATCTACGAGTCGAGCCCGCCGGAGGCGGCCGCGGGGCAGCTCGCCGCGCTCGAGCCGCTCGAGGCGGCCAAGATCCTGAGCGTCATGAAGGCGCGTTCGAGCGGCAAGGTGCTCGCCGCGATGGACGTCGACAGGGCGGTCGAGGTCGTGCGCTGGTTGCAGTCGCTGCGGACCGCCGCGGACGCCGGGCAGGCGGAGGGCGGATCGTGAGCGGTGAGAAGCCGGAGGCGGCTGGCGACAACGGCACCGAGGAGGCGGCGGGCGCCTCGCAGGGCAAGGCCGGCGGCAAGCGGGGGCTGTTGCGCAGCGTGTTCGCGGTGCTGATCGTCTACGGGCTGTCGGCGGGGGTGTCGTTCTTCGTGCTGCCGCCGCCCGATCCCGATCCGCATGCGGGCGCACACGAGGACGAGCACGCCGAGGAGGACAAGGAGCCGACGCGGGTCACCTACGAGATCCCGACGGTGCTCGTCAACCTCGCCGGCTCGGGCGGCAAGCGCTACCTCAAGGCCGGGATCGTGATCGACTACACGACGAAGAAGCCCGACGAGGCGGCCAAACGGATCGAGGAGAAGGCGGCCGCGCTGCGCGACGCGCTGATCACGCTGCTGTCCTCGAAGGACCAGCGCGCGGTCGACGGCCGCGAGAAGATCGCGCTGCTCAAGCTCGAGATCGCCGAGGAGCTGAACAAGGTGCTGTTCCCCGACGACCTCGGCGAGGTCGAGACGGTCTACTTCCAGGAATTCATCGTCCAGTAGCGGCCGCTCGACCGCGCGGAGACCCCAGCCATGAGCGACATGGAAGACCTGCTGAGCGAGGATGAGCTCGACGCGCTGCTCGGCGACGAGAGCACCGCCGAGCCCCCGGCGAGCGCCGACGGCAGCCCGGCGCTCGAACGCGGCGGCACCGAGCCGCCCGCTGCCCGCAACGCTCCGTCGCGGACCGCCGCCTTCGCCACCGAACCGTTCGACCTCACCCGGCCCGCCCCCCTCGATCCGGCGTCGCTGCGGGTGCTCGAGCGGCTGCTGCTCGAGTTCGCCTCCACGCTGTCGGACGCCTGGAGCGCCGAGCTGCGCGCGCGGGTGCGGCTCGCGCTGCGCGCGGTCGAGCAGGTGCGCTTCGATGCGGTGCTCGAGACCCTGCCCGAGCCGCTGCTGGTGCACGTGTTGCGCGAGCCCGCCCGTGGCCACCGCTGGCTGTGCAGCCTCGAGCCGCGTGCCGCCTTTGCGCTGCTCGATCGGCTGCTCGGCGGACCCGGCGGCGAGAGCACGCCGCAGCGCGCGCCGACCGCCCTCGAACGTCGTCTGCTCGCCCCCCTCACCGACGCGTTGCCGCAGGCGTTCGCGCAGGCGTTCTCGCGAGCGACAGCGATCGAGCCGCGCCTCGAGCGCACCGAGACGAGCGTGTGGCTCGCACGCGTGTGCAGCGACCACGAGCCGGTGCTCGCCGCCGTCTTCGAACTCGAGGGCGAGCTCGCCGGGGGTCGGCTGCACGTGACGCTGCCCGTGCCGCTGTGCCACCGTCTGCACACGCCGGACGCTGTCGAAACGGGCGACACGGGCGTCGCGCAAGCCGACACCGCCGGTGCGCAGGCGGCGCCGGTGCGGCGCGCGCTCGACGCGGTGCAGCTGGAGCTCGCGGCCATGCTGGGCTCGGGACGCATCACGGTCCGCGAGTTGCTCTCGCTCGGCCGCGGCGACGTCGTCGTGCTCTCGAAGCGGGTCGGCGATCCCCTCGTGCTGCGGGTGGGCGGCCGACCGCGGTTCACCGGGACGGTCGGCACGGTGGGCGGCCGGTACGGCTTCCGGATCGCCGAGCGGCTGCCGCTCGAGGAGACGCGACGGGAAGCCTCGTAGACGCGCACCCCACTCGCGCGCAGCGACCGGGAGGGAGAGCAGGCATGAGCGAAGCACAACCGCAGGACGCCCCCGGCGGCGCCGGCCCCGCCCCGAGCGGCGAGAGCGCGGCGCAACCGGTCGCCTTCGCACCGCTGCCGGCCGCCGAGTCGGGCGCGGCTGCCGCCGGCGGCGAGCCGGGCGGGGCCAACCTCGAACTGATCCTCGATGTCTCGGTGCCCATCACGGTCGAGGTGGGCCGCACCACGATGAAGATCGAGGAGATCCTCACCCTCGGACCCGGCGCGGTCGTGGAACTCGACAAGCTCGCCGGCGAGCCGCTCGACCTGTACGTCAACGGCAAGCGGATCGCACGCGGCGAGGTGGTGCTGGTCAACGACAGCCTCGGGGTGCGGATCACCGAGATCGGCGCCCCCGCCTCGCGGCTCGGAGGACTCGGACAGTGAGACGGCACGCCGCTTCGCTCGCGCTCGCGTTCGCGGCGCTCGGCACGCTCGCGGCCGGCCTCGGCTTCACCGCCGGGGCGGGCGGTGCGCTGCTCGCGATCGGTGTCGCCGCGCTCGCGCTGCGCCGCGAGCGCGCCGAGGGCGACGCACTCGCGCGCGAGCACGAGGCGGACCGGCAGCGGCTGGCCGCGATCGTCGAGCAGCTTCCGATCGGCGTGCTGCTGCTCGATGCCGGCTCGGGCGAGATCGCGCCGATCAACCCCGCGGGCCGGCGGCTCATCGCGGGCGCAGCCCCCGGCCACGAGCCGGTCTCCTTCACGCTCGAGACCCCCGACGGAAACCCGCTCGATCCCGAGCGCAACCCGCTGTGCGAGGCGCTGCGCACCGGCGCGGCGGTCGAGGGGCGCGCGCTGCGGCTCGTGCGCGAGGGCGGCGACACGGTCGAACTCGAGGTGGCAGCGGCGCCGCTCGTCGCGGGCGACGGGCGACTGCTCGGCGCGATCGCCACCTTCGCCGACCGGACCGAGGCGGTGCGCACCCGCACCGAACTCGAGCGCATGCTCGCGGTCCGCAGCGAGTTTCTCGGCACCGTATCGCACGCGCTGCGCACCCCGCTCACGGTCGTGACCGGCTTCGCGGACCTGCTGTGGGAGGGCAGCTACGGGCCGCTGCCCGAGCCGCTGCGCCACCCGCTCGGACGTCTGCGGGCCAACGCCTCGCACCTGCTCGAACTCGTGGCGGGCCTTCTCGATCTCACCCGCCTGCGCACCGGCCGGCTCGAACTCGAACACGAGACGTTCGAACTCACGCCGCTGCTGTGGGACGCGGCGGCGGCGGTGCGGCGCGCGGCCTGCGACCGGGTCGAGGTGCAGCTCGATCTCGAGCAGGAGCGCGACGCCCCGGTGCGGGTCCGCGCCGACCGCGCCCGACTCCGGCAGGCGCTGCGGCAGCTGTGTGCGGGGGCGATCGAACTGGAGCCGGGCGGTGTGCTGCGGCTGCACATGCGCCCGATCCGGGACGCGTCCGGCGAACCGCTCGTCGAGGTGGTGCTCTCCGACGCGGGCCAGGCGCTCGATGGGGACCTGCTCGCGCTCGTGCTGGCCGACGGCGATCCGGCGGGCCTCATGGATCTGAGCGGCGACGAATCGGGCCGCACCGCGCAGCTGCGCGTCGAGCAGAGCGGGGTGCGGGTGGGTGTGCGCACCGCCGCGGCGCTGCTGCACCTCATGGGCGGGCGGCTCGCGGTCGAACGCCCCGCGGACGGCGGCACGCGTCTGTGCGTGCGGCTGCCGCGCGTCGTCTCGCGCCCGAGCCCCCGCCGCATGCCGGTGCCGGAGCTGAGCCATGTCGGTTGAGCACCGTGGCGCGCAAGAGCACCGCATGCCGCCGGGCGAGACGGCGCGCATCCTGGTGGTCGACGACAACCCCGACGTGCGCGAGATCACCGAGATCGCGCTGCGGTGCGCCGGCTACGCGGTGCGGTGTGCCGCCGACGGTCAAAGCGGGCTCGAGGCGCTCGAGGACTTCCAGCCCGACCTCGTGCTGGTCGACATCATGATGCCGGGCATGAACGGCCTCGAGATGTGCCGCCGCATGCGCGAGCTGCCCGCGCACCGCGACCGCTCGGTGATCGTGCTCTCGGCGCGCACCGACACGAAGGACCGCATCGCGGGCCTGGAGCTGGGGGCGGACGACTATCTGGTGAAGCCGGTCACGACCGAGGAGCTCGTGGCACGGGTGCGGCGCAAGCTCGCCCGCAGCGCCGCGCACCGCGAGGAGATCCGCCGCCAGCGGCAGGAGGCGATCGGGCAGCTCGCGGTCGCGGTCTGCCACGAGATCAACAACCCGCTGTTCGCGCTTCTCGGCGAGATCCAGCTCGGGCTCGCCGACGAGAGCCTGCCGCCGGAGGTCCACGAGCGGCTGCGCTGCATGGAGGAGCTCGCCTTGCGCATGTCGCGCGTTCTCGGCAAGGTGTCGAAGGCGCGCGATGTCGCCACCCCCTACGTGGGCGAGACCCGCATGACGGACCTGTGGGCGTGCTGAGGGCGACGCGGCGCGAGACAGAGGGGGAGAGCCGGTGGAGCCACACGATCCGGACAGCGCCCACGTCGACGAGCTCGCCGTCACCCGGCTGATCGGCGGCTCGGTCTGCCATCGCTTCAACAACCTGCTCGCGGTCGCCGAGATGTGCGCCATGCTGGGCATGGACATGCGCGCCTCCGATCCGGAGGACGTGGAGGAGGTGCGCGAGGCGCTCGGACGCATGCACGAGTCGTGCGCGTCGGTGCGCGATCTCGTCGCCCTCTACGGCCGCTTCACCGCGGGCGAGCTCGCCCCCGCCGGTCCCGACGGGATCGAGCTGGGGCATGCGCTGTCGCTCGCGCACCGGCTTCTCGAGCACCGGCTGCTGCGCAACTCGCTGCGCTGGGAGGCGGAGCCGGACGGCGAGCCGGTACGCGTACCGGCCCCCTCGAGCCGTCTCGCGAGCCTGTTGTGCGTACTGCTCGGAGCCCTGGCGTCGGCCGAGCGGCTGCGCGGCGCCACGCTGCGCGCGGGTGTGTCCGCGACCGAGTCCGGCGAGGCGGTGGCGACGTTCACGCTCGAGGGGGGCGATCCGCCGGCGGGCGAGGCGCTCGCGCAGGCGCGTACGCGGACACTCGCGAGCGTGCTGGCCTCGCCCGAGCGCCGAGAACTCGGTCTGGCCGGCGTGGATCGCGTGGCGCGCGAGATCGGCGCGCGGCTGGAGTTCGAGCGCGACGGCGACCGGCTTCGGATCGCGCTGCACTTCCCGCGCTGAACCGCGCACGCCGCCGCCGCGTTCTCTCCCGCCTCACGCTGCGCGTGCCGAGTTCGCGATGATCTCCCGCACGACCCGCCGCAGCTCGGCCGGCCGATACGGCTTGGGCAGACACCCCCGTGCGCCGAGCGCGAGCAGCTCCTGCCGTTCCTGCTCGCCGATGTAGCCGCTCGAGACGAGCACCGGCAGTTCGGGGCAAGAGCGCCGCAGTTCCGCGAGCACCGCGCGGCCCGACATCTCGGGCAGCGTCAGATCGAGGATGACGAGGTCGATCTCGGCGCCCGAGCGCACGTAGGCGAGCGCCTCCTCGCCGCGCCCGCGGTGTTCGACGCGGTAGCCCGCGCGCCGCAGGATTGCCCGCAGCAGGTCGCCGATCGCGCGATCGTCATCCACCACCAGGATCGTCGCGCCGCCGCGTTCGGGTGCGTCTCGGTGTGCCGTCATGCTCTCCCCTCCCTCCCTGGTGTGCGGCGGCTTGCGACGCCACGACTCGGTCACGGCAAGGTGGCCGCGAGCTGCGCGCAGGCGAAGCGCGCGTACTGCTGTCCGGAGGCGAGCACGATCTCCGGACCGTGCTGCGATCGCTTGGCGCCGGAGGCGGAGAACGACAGCGCCGCCCGGCGCACCCGGTCCTCGCGTGCGTCGAACACCCCCTCCGCCCCCCACAGCACCCGCCCGTCGCGCGTGCCGATCAGCACCGCCCGCACCGCGAGCAGCGGCGGGTCGTAGGGGTCGTAGGCCATGACCACCGGCGCGATCACCGCGTCGACTCCGAGGCTGCGCCCGAGGCGCACGAGCGCATCGGTCCGCTCGCGTCCGCGCACCCGCAGCGTCGCCAGGAAGCGGTCGGCGTCGACGTCGGGCGGCAGCTGCACGAGTTCGAATCGCTGGCGCCGCAACAGCTCGAGCGCGAGCGCGCGATCGACGACGCGGCTCGCCGCCCCGGTGGCGGTCTCGTTGCGCGCCGGCAGCAGCAGCACCCGCGCGAGACGCCCTCCCGCGGGCTGCGCCACGTAGCTGCGCACGAGCGGCTCGGGCGCGGGCGCGCTCGCGCAGCCTCCTGTCAAGAGTGCGAACGCGAGGCCGACGCCGAGCAAACCGGCACGGGACCACGGGCCGCGCCGCTTCATGGCTCGGAGCGCTCCGAGCGCGGTTGCAGCGCCTCGAGCTGGCGCTGCACGAACTGCTGCTCGAGCCGCACGCGCGCGAGCCGTTCGGTGAGCAGCGTCCCGAGCACCTGCTCGTGCTCGGCGCGCATGCGCTCGAGTGCGTGCTGCGTCTGTTCGAGACGTCGGCGCAGCGCGTCGCGCTCGGCCTCGAGCTGCCGGACCGTGCTCGCGAGCGTCGCGTTGCGCTTGCGCTCGGTGGCGAGCATGCGTTCGGCGCGGTCGGCGTCCGCCTGCAGCCGTGCGTTGTCACGCAGCAGCTGCTCGAGGCGTTCGAGCGCGGTGAGTTCGTTGCGCGCGTCGGGTGGATCGTGCGGCGTCTCGGCCGGCGCGCGCGCCATGTCCGCAACCGGGGCGGCGGGCGTGGCGCGAAACAGGCAGCCGCTCAGCCCGAGCACCGCCACCGCAACCCAGCACGAGCTCGACGGGATCCTCACGACGCTCCTCCCTCGTAGTCGCACGCGATCTCGATCCGCTCGCCGCACGAACAGTGCACCCGGATCGTGCGCACCAGCTCGCCCTCGCGCTCGAGTTCCACCCGCGGCTCGGCGGGGGGCTCGGCGTCGCTCTCCGGTGCGACGGTGTTGCTCTCCGGTGCGACGGCAGCGGTCTGCGGCAGCTCGGAGCCACCGGCCCGCTGCGCCTCGGGACCGAACAGCGGCACGAAGGCGGGCCGAGGGCGCGGCGCGCCGAGCACGGTGGGTGCGGGCGGGGGCGAGGCCGGTGGGGATGCGAGCGGACGCGTCACCGACACGCTGTGGCGTCCGGGCTTGAGCACGGTCATGCGCTACGCCCTCCCACCGGGGCGCTCTGCATGGCCTGGCGAAGCCGGTAGATCGCACGCGCGTGCAGCTGGCACACCCGCGACTCGCTGACCCCGAGCACCGCGCCGATCTCCTTGAGCAGCAGGTTGTCGTGGTAGTAGAGGACGAGCACCTGCCGGTCGCGCTCGGGAAGCTGCATCATGGCCTCGGCCATGCGCTCGAGCAGCTCGGCGCGGCCCGCCGCCTCGCCGGGATCGAGGGTGTGGGGAGAGCTCACCATGTCGGCGAGGGTGGGGGGCGTCTCCTCGCCCGGCCCCGCGCCCTCGCTCTTGTAGTCGAGCGAGAGCACCGACGCCGCGCGCGCCGAGACGAGCAGGCGTTCGACCTCCTGCTGCGACAGGCCCGAGCGTTCGGCGAGCACTTCCACCGGCGGGGCGCAGCCGTGCTCCTTGAAGTACTCGCGCGTGATGTCGTCGAGGCTCTTGAGCTTGCGGACCTGCCCGCGCGGCAGCGGGGTGCGCGAGCGCAGCTCGTCCACGATCGCCCCGCGGATCTTGAGGTAGGCGTAGGTCTTGAACGTGACGTCCCGGGAGGGGTCGTAGGTGCGCGCGGCGGCCACGAGCCCCACCACCCCCACCTCGTGCAGATCCTCCTCGTCGAACGGCGGCGGCAGGTGCAGCTTGAGCCGCGAGATCACGTAGCCGACGAGGTACAGGTGCTCGAGCACGAGCTCGTTGGTGTCCTGCCGGTTCTGCGCGTACAGGCGCGTCGCGTAGTCGCTCATGGTCGGTCGTCAGCTCGCACTCGGGGTGGTCGGACGGTGGGAGGAGCGCAGCGCACGCTCGCGCGCCGAGCCGATCAGGCTCGCAGCGATCCGGTGTCCGAGCCACGCGAGCGCGGCGGCGAGCACGGTGCCGAGCAGCGCCCGCCAGGGATCGGCTCCGGTCAGCGCGGCGCAGAGCTGGACGACGGCAGCGGCAAGCGCCGCGAGGCGAAATCCGGTATCGGGGTGCATGGAGCGCTCTCCTTCTCCCTGCCGGGCGACGCCGATCGCGCCGCACCCGAGCGTCTCCACACCCCAAGCACACGGCGGACCGCTCGCGCCGCTCCCGAACACGGAGCGGATTCCATGAAGCAGCAAGGGGTTCGGGCGGCTTCGCGCACCGCGGGATCCTCGGGCACGGCGTCGAGGATTCCGACGTCGCGTCCGAGGAAGCGACGACTCGCGGTGCGCAGCCGGCCCGCGGCGCGCCGCGCCTCGCCGCGCGAGCGTGCGGCGTTCACCCACAGCTCCACCCCGCGCGGGCCGAGCGCGTCCGCCTGCGTCAGTCGCTTGAGCAGTCCGTAGCCGTCGGCGATCGCGGCCGGCTCGGGCGTGGTCACGAGCAACAGCCGGTGCGCCGCGCGGGCGGCGTCGACCACGGTCGCGCCCATGCCCGCCGGCAGGTCGAGCAGCACCAGATCGGCGCGCCGGCCGAGGGTGGCGATCGCCTGCAGGAGGGTGCGTCGCTCGGGGCCGCTCATGCGCGCGGTCGCCTCGGGGCTGCGCGCGCCCGCCACGAGCCGCAGCCCCGCGCGCGCGCGCCGCAGCGCGTCGGTGGGCGGGGCGCCGGCGCGCAGCGTCTCGCACAGCCCGGGACCGCCCGAGACCCCGAGCAGCAGGTGTGCGTTGGCGAGCCCGAGGTCGAGGTCGACGAGCAGCACCTCGAGCCCCTGCTGCGCCGCGCCGACCGCGAGCGCGACCGCGAGCGAGGTCTTGCCGACCCCGCCCTTGCCGCTCGCGACCGCGATCGAGCGCGGCCCGAGCCACGAGGTCGGCTCGCGGCCGGCCCGCCCGCTCGCCGCCAGCTCGCGCAGCCTCGCCGCCTGCCCGCTCACGCCGCGAGCTCCGCCTCGCACCGCGCCCCGAGCATGATCGCGGCGAGCGCCTCGGGCGGGGCGGGATCGAGATCGCTCGGCACCTCCTGGCCCGCGGTGGTGAGCAGCACCGGCATGGGCTGCTCCATGGCGAACGCGAGCACCTCGCCGGTGGCGTCGGTCTCGTCGAGCTTGGTCAGCACGAGCCCGGCCGGGGTGAGCACGCCGAAGCGTTCGGCCGCCTCGCGCAGACAGCTCGGTCGCGCCGGCGCGGCGAGCACGAGCCACGAGCGCAGCTCGCCCCCGCCGAGGAAGCCGCGCAGCTGCGCGAGGTGCGAGGCATCGCGCGGCGAGCGACCGGTGGTGTCGACCAGGATGTGGGCCTCGGGCGGTGTGTGGCGCACGACCTCGCGCAGATCCTGCGGTGTGAACGCCACGTGGAAGGGCACGTCGAGCATGTCGGCGTACGCGCGTAGCTGTTCGACCGCCGCGACCCGATAGGTGTCGAGCGTGACGAGCACCACCTCGCGCCCCTCCTCGAGCCGCAGCCGCCCCGCGAGCTTGGCGAGCGTGGTGGTCTTGCCGACGCCGGTGGGACCGACGAGCGCGAGCGCGCGCGGCACCGCGTGGTGCAGCGGCTGCCGGTCGGCGAGCGGGTGTTCGGGTCCGCGACGCAGCCAGAACGCGAGCCGGCGGCGCGCCTCGGCGAGCGTCTCGGTGCCATCGGGCAGCGCCCCGCGCAGCTGCGCCTGTCGCTCGCGCCAGCCGACGAGCTCCCCGGCGAGCCGTTCCCGCAGCCCCTCCGGGGTCTCGGTGGCGCGCAGCCGCTCGTCGACCTCGCGCACCGGCTGCGGCAGCGCCGCGGAGAAGAACGGCGGGGGGGCGGAGGCGTGCGCAGGCACGGGGCGAGGGGTGCGCGCCGCGAGCGCGCGCGCCTGGCGTCCCCCGGTCCGCGTGCGCTCGTCGCGCCGCGGCCGCTCGCCGCGGCCCGGCATGGCGATCAGCTCGACGCCGCCGCCGGCGGCCGCGCGCGTGGTGACCACGAGCAGTTCGTCGCCGAGTCGGGCGCGGGCGCACGCGAGCGCGGCGTCGACGGTGTCGGCCCGGAAGGTCATGAGGTTCGCCATGGCTCAACGCTCCTTGCTGGGACGGGGCCGGACGCGTTCGCAAACGCCGCGCCCGATCCGGACGTTCACGCCGCGGCCGCCGGGGGCTCGGGCAACGACACGACACCGAGCGACTCGACGTGCTCGACGCTCGCGACCTCGCTGTACGACAGCACGCTCGCGTTCGCGCGCACGCTCTGCAGCACCTCGGACAGCATGCGGCGAATCGAGGGACGCACGAGCACCACCGGCTCGGCCCCCCGGCTCGGCGCGTTGCGCAGCGTCTCCACCACGCGTTCGGCCACCTGCTGCAGCCGGGCGGCCCCGCCCTCGCGCGCCCCCTGGCTGCGCGCGCCGGCGAGCAGTTCCTCGAGCTGCTGCTCGAGCCGCGGATCGAGGGTGATCGCGTACAGCCGCCCCTCGGCGTCGACGTGGTCGGCGACGATCGAACGCGCGACGCGCTGGCGCACCATCTCGGTGAGCGTGGCGACGTCCTTGGTCTGCGGGCCGTAGTCGGCGAGCGCCTCGAGGATCTGCTCGAGCGGACGGATGCTGACCTTCTCGCGCAGCAGTGCGCGCAGCACCGCGTGCACCTGGCCGAGCGAGAGCACCCCCGGCACGAGTTCGTCCACGAGCACCGGGGCGCGCTTCTTGACCCCCTCGAGCAGCGCGCTCACGTCGTCGCGCGACAGCAGCTCGGCGGCGTGCCGGCGCAGCACCTCGGTGAGGTGGGTGATGAGCACGCTCGTGGTGTCGACCACCGTCCAGCCGGCGAGCTCGGCGGTCGCCCGCGCGCTCTCGGGAACCCACTTGGCCGCGAGTCCGAACGCGGGCTCCACGGTGTCGATCCCCTCGATGTCGGTGATCGCGTGCGGTCCGCGCATGGCGAGGTAGTGGCCGGGCAGCAGCGTGCCCTTCGCGACGCGGCAGCCGCCGATCAGGATCGCATAGTCGCCGGGTTCGAGCTGCAGGTTGTCGCGCACCCGCACCGGCGGCAGCACGATCCCGAGGCGGGTGGCGAACTGCCGCCGCAGCGCCTGGATGCGCCCGAGCACACCGCCGCGCGCCCCGCCCTCGACGAGCGGGATCAGCCGGTAGCCGACCTCGAGCGCGAGGCGGTCGACCGCGAGCAGTTCCTCGACCGGCGCGGGCTGCGCCTCGGCGCTCGCCTGTCGTTCGGCCTCGCTCTCGGCCGCCTGCTCGGCCTGCTCGGCGCTGCGGCCCTCCGCGCGCCGTCCGAGCAGCCACAGCGCGCCGCCGAGGGCGAGAAACGGCAGCGCGGGCAGGCCCGGCACGAGTGCGAAGCCGGCGACGATCGCGGCGGCGGCGCGCTGCGCGCGCGGCCGGCTCGTGAACTGCGCCCCCATGTCCATGGCGAGGTTCTTCTTCGTCGACGACTTGGTGACGAGCACCGCCGCCGCGGTCGAGACGAGCAGCGCCGGGATCTGGCTCACGAGCCCGTCGCCGACGGTCAGCACCGAGTAGGTGCGCGCCGCCTCGGGCAGCGCCATGCCGCTGCGCAGCCCCACGACCATGCCGCCGATCAGGTTGATCGCGGTGATCACGAGCGCGGCGATCGAATCGCCGCGCACGAACTTCGACGCACCGTCCATGGCGCCGTGGAACTCGGCGTTGCGCGCGAGATCCTCGCGCCGTCGCCGCGCCTCGGCCTCGTCGATCGCGCCGGCGTTGAGATCGGCGTCGATCGCCATCTGCATGCCCGGCATGGCGTCGAGGGTGAAGCGCGCCGAGACCTCGCTGATGCGGTTCGCGCCCTTGGTGATCACCACGAACTGGATCACGATCAGGATCAGGAAGACGACGAGGCCGGTGAGCAGATCGCCCCCGATCACGTAGTTGCCGAAACCGGCGATGATGTTGCCCGCGTCGCCACCGAGCAGGATCAGGCGCGTGGAGGCCACGTTGAGCCCGAGCCGGAACAGCGTGGCGAACAAGAGCAGGGTGGGGAAGGTGGAGAGGTCGAGCGGGCGGCGCGCATGCAGCACGAGCAGCAGCAGCAGCACGCTGAAGCCGATCGAGCTGGCGATCAGCACGTCGAACAGCGCCGGCGGCAGCGGCACCACGAGCAGCGCGATGATCCCCATGAGGGCGGCGGCAAGCGCCGCCTCGGCGCGGTGGCTGCCCCCTCCGGAACCGTCCGTCGCGTCGCTCGCCCCTGGCGTGCGCCTCGCATCCGCCGAACGCGCTGTCGCAGCACCCGACGACGCGGCGGCGCCCGCACTGCCGCTGCCCACCGGGATCGCGGTTCCGACCCGCCCCACCTCGCTTGCCAGGCCCGCGCTCACGATCGTCCTCCGATCTTCTTCTTCAGGCTGTAGACGTAGGCGAGCACCTCCGCGACCGCCCGGTACAGATCGGGCGGCACCGGCTGGCCGATCTCGACCGAGGCGTGCAGGGCACGCGCGAGCGGGCGGTCCTCGACCACGGCGACGCCGTGCTCCTCGGCGATCGCGATGATCCGCAGCGCGACGAGGTCGGCCCCCTTGGCGAGCACGACGGGCGCGGTGTGCACCGAGCGGTCATAGCGCAGCGCGACGGCGAAGTGGGTCGGGTTGCGCACCACCACGTCGGCGCGCGGCACGTCCGCCATCATCCGCATGCTGGCGAGTTCGCGCCGGATCCGCTCGCGCCGCGCCTTGAGCTGCGGATCGCCCTCCTGCTCCTTGTGCTCGTCCTTGATCTCCTCGCGGCTCATCTTCAGGTCCTGCTCGTGGCGCCACCACCGGATGCCGTAGTCGAGCAGCCCGAGCGCGAGCAGCACGATCGCACCGGCAAACGCAACCTCGGTCGCGAGCGAGCTCGCCAGGCGTGCAGTCGCCGCGATCCCGCCATCGCCGACGACCAGGAACTCGCCCACCCGCCGCCAGCACACGATCGCGGTGACGACCCCGAGGGCGAGCACGCGCGCGAGCGCCACGGCGAGATCGATCGCCGAGCGCACCGAGACGAGCTTCTGCAACCCCGCGACCGGATCGAGCCGGCTCGGATCGAGCCGCAGCGCCTCGGTCGCGAGCAGGAACCGGGTCTGCACGAGGTGCGCGAGCACCGGCACGCACACCGCCGCGGCGACCGGCGCCGCCACGATCGCCACCGTGCGTTCGGGAATCGAGGCCACGAGGCCGAGCACGTTGGGGCCGCCCGGTCGGTCGAGTTCGGCGAGCCCCTCGCGGACGGTCGCGGCGAGGTCGCCGGCGAGGGTGTCGGAGGCGGTGCGCAGCACGATCGCGAACGCGAGCAGTCCGAGCGCGACGCTGAGTTCCTTGCTGTGCGCGACCTGCCCGCGCTTGCGTGCCTCTTCGCGCTTGCGCGGTGTCGCCTGCTGCGTCCGGTCGCCCCGATCCTCGGCCACGGTGCGCTAGCCTCCGAGCAGGCCGAACACGAGCCGTTCGGTGTCGCGGATCAGCCCGCGCACGCCGTGGCCGAGCTGCGGGGTCGCGAGCGCGAGCACCGTCAGCGCGAGCGCGATCCGCAGCGGGAAGACCTCGAGGATGCCGGCGACCTGCGGTGCGGCGCGCGACATGAGCCCCACCGCGACGCTCGCGGCCGCGAGCACCGCGATCACCGGCGCGGCGAGCGCGATCGCATGCGCCGCGAGCGGTCCGAACGCGAAGCCGAGATCCCGGGATCCGAGCTCGAGCGCGGCGACGGAGCCCGGCGGCAGCAGCTCGAACGAGCCGGCGAGCAGCGACACCGTCGCCTCGAGGCCCCCGAGCGCGAGCAGCAGGAGCAGCCCCCCGGTCACCACGAGCTGACCGAGCGCGGTGTGCTGCTGTTGCGCGAACGGGTCGACGAGGGTGGAGAACGCGAGCCCCATCTGCTCGGCGATCACGTCGCCGGCGGTCTGCAGCGCCGCGAGCAGCAGCTGCAGCCCCATGCCGATGAGCAGTCCGATCGCGATCTCGGTGGCGAACAGCAGCCCGAGCGAGAGCAGATCGGGCACGGCCGGGGCGGCGGGCACGATGCCGGTGAGTGCCGCGGCGAGCACGATCGAGATCACCACGCGTACCCGTGCGGGCAGCGACGGGCCCACGAAGGCGGGCGCGAGCAGGATCACCCCGCCGGTGCGCGCGAGCACGAGCGCGAACCGGTCCATGTCGATCACGATCGGGCTCGCTGTGCTCACGGGCCGGCCACTCCGGGTGCGAGGTGCGCGATCTGCTGCAGGGTGTGCAGCGTGTAGCGGTACGCCACCCGCAGCAGCCACGGCGCGAGCGCGGTCGCGGTGGCCGCGATCGCGAAGAGCTTGAGCGAGGCGCCGAGGGTGGAGTCCTGGATCGAGGTGACGGCCTGGAACACGCCGGCGAGCAGTCCGACGGTGATGCCGGCGCACAGCAGCGGCGCGGCGAGCAGCACGACGGTCAGCAGCGCGTCGCGCACGAGCACGAGTGCCTGGTCGGGGGTCATGGGGCCACGCTCTCCACCAGCGAACGAACCACGAGGTGCCAGCCATCGACGAGCACGAACAGCAGCAGCTTGACCGGGGCGGAGACGAGTGCGGGTGGCAGCATCATCATGCCGAGCGCGAGCAGGATCGCGCTCACCACGAGATCGATCACCACGAACGGCACGAAGATCACCAGCCCCATCTCGAACGCGGTGCGCAGCTCGCTGATCACGTACGCCGGCACCGCAACGAGCATGGGCACGTCCTGCGGCGTGGCGGGCGGTTCGGCGCCCGAGATCTCGACGAACAGCGCGAGGTCGCGTTCGCGGGTGCGCGGGACCATGAAGTCGCGGAACGCGGCCGCCGCGCGGTCGAAGCCCTCGCGCATGCCGATCGTGCCCTCGCGCACCGGCTCCACCGCCTGCGTGTTCACCTTCTGCAGCACCGGCCACATGGTGAAGAGGGTGAGAAAGAGCGAGAGGCCGATCAGGGTCTGGTTGGGCGGCAGCGTCTGGGTGCCGATCGCGCGGCGCACGAACGAGAGCACGATCGCGATGCGGGTGAACGAGGTGATCGCGAGCAGCGCCCCCGGCAGCAGCGACAGCGCGGTGAGCCCGAGCACGAGCTTGAGCGCGGCACTCATGCCGCGCTCGTCGTCGCCGAGCACGTCCTCGCCGCCGATCCGCAGCTCGAGACCGCCCGCAGCCGAGCGCCGCGCCGTGGCGCGCTGCGCCCCCTGCGCGCCGCTGTCCTCGCGGGGCTCGGCCGTCGCGGTGGGCGGGGCCGCCTGCGCCGTGGTGGACGGATCGGTCTGCGCGCCGGCGGGCGGGCTCGCCTGCGCGGCGGCGGGCGCCGCGGCGACAAGCAGCGTGAACGCCAGCGCGAACGCGGCCGTCGCTGGGGAGCGCACCGTCATCGCGGCGTCTCCGAGATGCGATGCGGTGCGCGCGGCTGCGGCGAGCCGTGCTCGCTGCGCCGCCGCGGTGCGGCGCCGCGTCGCGGCAGACCGGCCGCCGACGCGTCGGGACGCACCGCGCGCAGCCACGCGGCGAACCCGGTGCCGGCGACCTCGGTCTCGAGGCGGTCGGCGCCCTCGCCCTCGATCCGATCGAGCAGCCGCGGCGCTCCCCCGCCGGTGCCGATCACGAGCAGCCGCTGCCCCACGCGCACCACGTGCACGGCGTCCTTGCCGCCGAGCCGCAGCGAGCCGAGCGAGCGGAGTCCGCCGGCGCTCACGTTCGCCGCGCGGCGACGGCCCACCGTCAGCCGCAGCACGAGTGCGGCTGCGCCACCGAGCGCGAGCACGAGCAGGCTGAGCGTGATCGAGGAGCGCAAGAGCGCGCCGGTCTCGACCGGCGGGGGCTCGGGCGCGCTCGTCTCGCGCGACCGGCCGGGTCGGAATCCGCCCCACAGGCCCGCGGGCGCGTCGGTGGCGCGTCGCTCGGCGCCCGCGGCCGGAGGGGCGGACGGCTCCGCGGGCGCGGCGTGCGCGCGCGGCAGGTGTCCGAGCAGCGACAGTGCCGCTGCCGTGATCGTGATCGCGATGATGCGCCTCGAGCTTCGCATGCCGTGCGGCTCCCCTCCCGCGGCCTGTCGGCGGGCGAAGCGCAACGGCCGTGCCGTGCCGGCAGGCCGCCGCACCGTTCGCGAACGAGGAGGCGAGAGGCGGATCGCGGCGCTCGGAGGCCGCTCGCGCACCGGGCGCGGGCATCGAGGAATCCGACACCGGTGACGGATTCCGCGACCGCACCGCGGGCGGACATCTCGACGTTTCGACCGCGACCCGTTGCGCTCGAGGGGCGAGTGCGCGGTTCCGTGCGGAGCGACCGGGGGGTATCTTGTGCGGGCTCGAGGAGCGAGCACGGCGGGAGGATCCCATGCGGCGACGAGCAACGGTGCTGTCCCGGGGGCTGTACGCGGTGACGATCGTGTTGTGTGCGGCAGCGCTCGCGTCCGGCGCCCCCCCCATGACCGAGAGCGGGCGGCGGATCCAGTTTCCCGGCGTGTTCGTGGGCACCGGACTGCGGCAGCTCGATCCGGAGCACGACGAGGGAGATCCGCTGCGCTACCTCGAGCTGCGCAGCGAGTTTCCCCTCGGCCCCCTCGCCGTGGGGCTCGATCTCGAACTCGGGCTCGAGGACCGCAACCTGTTTCGATTCGACATCCGCAACCGCGACTGGGACGAGCCGAGCGACTGGCTGCGCTGGATCGACTACATCGATCTCGGACGTCCCGGCCAGAACTACTACGTCTCGGTCTCGCGGCTGCGCGATGTGCGGCTCGGGCACGGCACGCTGCTCGACCACTACCAGAGCGCGATCGACTTCGACTCCCCGCGCACCGGCGCGCAGGCGGGTGTGGAGTTGGGGTACGTGAGCGCGGACGTGCTCACCAACGACCTCGTGCGCCCGGACGTGGTGGGCGGGCGCGTGGCGCTGCGGCCGCTGCACAAGGGCGGCAGTTCCCTCGAGCGGCCCGAGTTCGGGATCACGGCGCAGATCGTGAGCGATCTGCGGGCGCCCGAGCGACTGCGGTTCGACGGCTCGGGACGGCCGCGGCTCGACGGTGAGCGGAACTACCGCGCCGCTCGCGAGCCGCTCACCGCCTGGGGCCTCGGGGTCGAGCTTCCCTCGATCCACCTCGTGTTCGATCTCGTGCCGTACGTCGAGTGGAACCGGATCGAGGACTTCGGTGATGGCTGGCACGTGGGAGCGGACCTCGGGCTGACGGTGCCGGGCACCGAACTCAACGTGCTCGCCCGCCTCGAATGGCAGCGCGGCGAGCGCGGCTACCTGCCGACCTACTTCCACGCGCTGTACGAGGTCGACCGCTTCCGCTTCCCGCGCCTCGACAGCGCGACGACCCGCCGCGAGGCGCTTGCGGCGATCACGATGGCGGACGGCTATCTCGTCGAGGCGCGCGCGCTGCTCGCCGGCTTCGAGCTGCTCGCGAGCTTCGAGTACGTCGACACCGAGGAGGACAACAACCTCTTCACCCTCGGACTGAAGTGGGTGGGCAGCGAGGAGTGGTCCGCCCGCGTGTTCTACGTGCGCCGCGGGGCGACGCAGCTTCCCGAGGCGTTTTCGTTCGACGATGCCTCCACCCTGGGCGTGCACGTGGTGTGGCACGCCGAGCCGTGGGCGGCGCTCGATCTCGGCTACGAGCGCAGCTACATCATGGATCGTGTGCGACGGCAGTTCGACCCCGTCGACGTCTGGTCGGCGGCGCTGCTGTTCGGAAGCAGCTTCTGATCGGATCGAGGTGCGGCAGCGTGACGACGTTTCGAGGAGCAGCGGCGGGTGGGCGCGCGTGGGTGTGCGCGCTCGCCGTGGCGGCCGTGCTTGTGGGCGCGCACGCGCCCGCGGCGGCGCGTTCGGCGCCGGGGCGGGTGCGGGTCATGACGTTCAACATCCGCTTCGACTTTCCCTCCGACGGCGCGAACCGGTGGCGGCACCGGGCGGACGCGGTCGCGCAGGCGATCCGGACCGTGGGTGCGGACGTGGTGTGCCTGCAGGAGGACAAGGGCGATCAGGTCGAGGACCTGCATGCGCGCCTTCCGGGCTTCGGCGTGCTCGGCCGGGGACGCAACGCGACCGGCCGCAGCGAGCGGTGCTCGATCCTGTATGCGAAGAAGCGGCTGCGGTGTCTCGACACCGGCAGCTTCTGGCTGTCCGACACCCCGAGCGTGCCGGGCAGCAACACCTTCGGCGACAAGTATCCGCGCGTGGTGACGTGGGCGCTGTTCGGGCTCGCGGGCAAGCGCCGGCTGCTCGTGCTGAGCCTGCACCTCGCCGAGGGGCGGCGTGGGGCGATCCGCCGCAAGGGGCTCGAGGTGGTGCGCGACTGGCTCGGCAAGCGGCTCGAGGCCGAGGCGCGACGGGTGGGCGAGAGGGCGTTCGGGCGCTGGAGCTGGGTGGTGTGCGGTGACTTCAACGAGGACGCGGACGCGAAGCTGCAGCGGGTGCTGACCGGCGACCGGCGGCTCGGGTTGCGGGACGTGTGGCGCGAGGTGCGCCCGCGGGCGCACTGGCCGGGCACCTACGGTGGGTTCGAGGGGCTGCGCACGCGCAAGCGCATCGACTGGATCCTCGTGGGCGGGGCGGCGCGGGTGCTCGGCTGCGGCAAGTTCGAACAGAAGGTGGCGGGCCGCTGGCCGTCCGACCACTACCCGGTGTGGGCCGATCTGGCGCTGCCGTAGCGCACCGCGCGCTGCGGCGGCTCAGAACGCCTGGAAGACCGCACTCGTGAACGCGTTGATCGGGGCCTGCTCGCGCAGATCCTCGATGCTCTCGCGCACCTGCACGACCGTGGCCTCGACCTCCGAGATCAGCCGGTCGTCCATGATCAGCCGCCCCACCGTGCCCTTGCCCTCGGCGATCGCGGCGCTGACGCGCTCGAGGTGTGCGATCGTGCGCCGCAGCTCCTCGCCCGCCTGCTCGTCGGTGATCAGCACCCCGAGCGGGCCGCGCGCCTCGGAGAGCTTGCGCGCGAGGTCGCCGAGTTCGGTGACCGAGCGGGTCAGCTCGTCGTAGAGGCTGCGCTCGTTGAGCAGCGCCGCCACGGTGCCGTCGCCGTGCGCCGCCTTGTCGAGGATCGTCTCGAGGTGGCTGACCGCCTGCGCGAGGTCGTCGGCGAGTCGCTCGTCGTTGAACAGCCGGCCCACGCTGCCGCGTCCCTCGTCGACCTTGGTGGCGATCGAGCCGAGCCGGTCGACGAGTTGCACGCTCGAGTCGTACAGCTTCGGATCGTTGACGAGGCGGCTGAGGGTGCCGTCGCCCTCGTTGACCTTCGCGGCGATGGAGGCGAGGTCGGCGGTGGCGCGATCGAGGTTGGCCGACGCGGAGGCGAGGTTGTCGAACAGCGCCGGATCGCCGACGAGCTTGCCGAGGCTGCCCTGCATGTCGTTGATCTTCGCGGTGACGTCGCGGATGTTCTCGACCGCCTCGATGATCGTGGGCTTGATCTTCTCGGCGAG
>RFJN01000201.1 GCA_003694875.1 Planctomycetota bacterium
GCTCGTGCTGATCGAGGCGAGCGCACGGCTCGCGACAAGCCGCGAGGCGGAACGCGCGCGGCAGCGCGAGGCGGGCCGGCGGGCGCTCGAACTCTACGCGCGCGCGGCCGAGGCGAGCGAGCCGGTGTTTCGTGCCGCGGCCCGCTGCGGCGAGGCGGTGGCGACGCTGCGGCTCCGATCGCTGTCCGCAGCGGAGGACGGCGAGGCGGCGTCGCGCTCCGGCGGGGTCACGGCGCTGGCGTTGCGCGTGGCGCGCGGCGAGGGGGTGCTCGACCGCTCGGTGCGTGCGCTCGATGCGGCGCTCGCGCTGTGGCAGCACAAGGCCGACAGCGCCCTGGAGATCCTTGCGACCGAGATCGAAGACGCCGCGCCGGCTCCGCGCGGCACGCTGATCACCGAGGCGCTCGTGCGGGCGCACGCCCTCGCGGCCGAGCGGCGCTTCGGCGAGGCGGCGCGTGCACTCGAACCGGCACTGCTGCTCGAGGGCGGTGGGGGCGGCCCGTTCGTCGGCCGCTACGTGCGCTGGCAGATCGCGTGGCTCGAGGACGAGAGCGCGGGCGGCGAACAACTCGCCCGCCGCGTCGAGGTGGTGCAGCGCCGGCTCCGGCCCGTCTACGGCGGGCGGCGGGGCCGGGAACGCATGCCCGCGCTCGTGCGCGATCCGCTCGAGCAGGCGCGGCTGTGGACCGCGGTGGGGCGGGCGCTGTGGCGGCTCGGCCGGCACGAGGACGCGATCGAGGCGCTGCAGCGCGCCTACCGGCTGGCCACCCGCGAGGCCGGCCTCGAGGCGCAGGCGCCGGCGGTGCGGCCGATCGTGCTCACGCTTGGCGAGCTCTTCCTCGCGGGGGCGGCGGCGAGCGACGACGAGCAGCGGCGGGCGGAATGGGGCATTCGCGCCGCGCGCAAGCTCGCCGCGCTCGGGCGCGCGCTCGCGGCGGACGGGCGTCCCGAGGCGGCGGCCGTGCTCGTGGACGCCGCCGTGGCGTACACACTCGCCGGCTACGGAACCGAGGCCGAACGCGCGCTCGAGCGCGCGGTGGCGGCCGGCGGTACGAGGGACGCCCGCTGGTGGCGGGTGCGTGCGGTCGCGCTCGATCTCGGACGCGCCCGCGACGCCGAGGTCATCGAGGCGTACCGAGACGCACTCAAGCACGGCGGCTCCGGCGATGATCTCGAACCGTGGCGCGCGCGTGCCGCCGAACTGGCCGCGAGGAGAGCCCGGTGATCTGCCCGCACTGCGAACGCGACACCTCGCCCGCCGACGGCCGCTGCACCCACTGCGGCGGCGCGCTGGATCTGACCTTCGACGAACTCAGCGGCATCGTGGTCCTCGACGAGGAACAGCGCCGGGAGTGGCGGGTGCAGGCGCAGGCGCGCTCGGTGCTCCTGCTCGGCTCGATCGTGTTCGTCCTCGGTCTGTTCGCCTGGCTGTGGCTACTTCCTCCGGTGCCGCGCGTGCCGGTCGTGCCGGTGTACGATCCGGCCGAGACCGCGGTCGGTACCGAGGGCGGCGCGACCGCCGGAGCGACGCTCGGGTTCGCACGTCCGGGTCCGCCGGTCGAGCCGCGGGTGCCGAGGGGCCGGCGGCGGTGACGGCGCAAGGCGGTGGCGACGCGCGCGGCGATCGATCCGAATGTCCGCACGAGGGCGCGGCGGCGGAGGCTGCGGCTGCGCCCGTGGTGTGGACGAGCTGGCCTGCGCGCGAGCAACCGGTGCGCGCCGTGGCGCTCGTGGCGATCGTGGCGGCGGTCTCGGCCGGACTGGGCTGGAGCTTCGGCGGGCTCGCGTGGTCGGTGCTCTCGGCGTTGCTGCTGCTCCTCGCGGTGGGCCGCTTCTTCGTCCCGACGCACTACCGGATCGACGAGCAGGGGGTGCAGGCGCGCGCGTTCGGGGTGACGACGCGGCGGCGGTGGTCGGAGCTGCAGGCGTTCTACCCGCATCGGGACGGCGCCTTCCTCTCGCCCTTCGCGCGTCCCTCGCCGCTCGATCCGTTTCGCGGCCTGTGGCTGCGCTACGCCGGCGGCAACCGCGCACGGATCGAGGCGCGGCTCGCGGCGGCCGGGCTGCGGGCGGTACGACGTCGGCGCAACGGCGGCGGCCAGGCCCTGTCGGGAAACGAGCCCTGCTGCGATCCCGGTTGATCGCCGACTTGCAGCGTCGCGAGAACCGAAGCCGTCCTCGACATGCTTCCGTACGCCTCCGGCGTCTTCGAGCCTCGCTCCTCGCCAGTCGGCGCCAGCCGAATCTCTCGCGACGGGCTCGTTTCCCAACAGAGCCTAGCGCGGCGTGCTCGACGACACCACCGATGCGCGCTGCGCACCGGAGCTAGCCGGTCGACGAGCGAGCGACGAGCCGATCGAACCAGCCGCGCACCGTGCGGCGGGTGTGCTCGAGCTCCTGCTGCAGCGCCTCTTCGGCGCGGTAGCGACGGGTGTCGGCGTAGCCGAGCGAGCGCGCGAGGCGTCGACGCGCCGCCGGAGCGTCGGGGAGGGTGTGCACCGAGCGGCCCTCGGCGAGCTGCAGCCGCAGCTCGAGCGTGCGCAGGAACGCGTACGCGCTGAGCAGCTCGGTGCTCGCCTGCGCCGGCAGCGCCCCCGCCTCGCTCAGCGCCCGCAGCGCCTCGAGCGTGGCGGGATCGCGCGCGGCCTCGGGCTCGCCGCGCTCGCGCAGCCGCAGGTACGCGGCGAGAAAGTCGATATCGAGAAGCCCGCCCGGCATGCGCTTGAGATCCCACCGCCCCCGCGCGGCCGCCTCGAGCCGCGCGCGCATGGCGCGCGTGTGCGCCGCGAGCCCCTCGATCGGCCGACGGTACAGCGCGGCGTGTACCCGTTCGAGCAGCAGCGCCCCGCGTTCGAGATCGCCCGCCACCGGCCGCATGCGCGTCGCGGCGAGCCGCTCCCAGACCTGCGCGCGCGGCTCGGCGTAGTACCGCTCGAGCGCCTCGGCCGAGCATACGAGGTGGCCCGCGCTGCCCTCGGGCCTGAGCCGCAGATCGACGCGGTACAGCCCCAGGGTGCGCAGCCGCTCGACGAGCCGGCGCCCCACCCGCTCCATGCGCTCGTGCACCGCGAGCGGATCCGCCGCCCCCGTCATGTCGCAGCACGCCACGAGATCGAGATCCGATCCGTAGCCGAGCGCGCGCCCGCCGAGGCTGCCGAGCCCGAAGAGCACGAAGCGAACACCCGCCGGCAGCGGCCCCGCGCGTTCGCGCTCCTCCTCGAGCACGAGTTCGGCGAGCCGCACGAGCACCGCCTCGGCGAGCCCGGTGAGCTCGCGGGCGACCGCCATGCCGCTCGCTCGCCCCGCGAGATCGCGCAGCCCCACGAGCAGCAGCCCCGTGCGCTGCACCGCGCGGATCGCCTCGAAGCGATCGCCCTCGCTCGCGCGCATGCGCGCGAGCGCCTCGTCGCGATCGAGCCGCACGCCGGTGCGCAGCAGATCCACCACCTCGTCGGCGAGGCCCGGATTGCGACGAAACTGCTCGTTGAGAAACGGCGAGTCGGCCGCGAGACGCACGAACAGCTCGAGCGCCTCGTCGTCGTCGTGCAACAGCCGGTAGAACGCCCCCTTGGCGCCGAGGGTGGCCACGGTCCGCTCGAGGCGGCTGAGCGTGCGATCCGGCTCGGTGGTCGCCGCGACGCGCGCGAGAAGGCGCGGCGCCACCGAGGC
Source organism: Planctomycetota bacterium (assembly GCA_003694875.1). Taxonomy (GTDB): domain Bacteria; phylum Planctomycetota; class J058; order J103; family J103; genus J103. The sequence continues at coordinate 3,670 of RFJN01000201.1, forward strand.
GAGCACCGCACGGGTGCGCGGCGAGACGAGCCCGAAGCGCGAGACGTCGCGCGCCATGCGCTCGAGTTCGCGGTAGGCGGCCTGCGGGTCGGCGAACCCGTAGGCGCCGAGCACACGCGCGATCCGTTCGGGCGAAGGGGCGGGATCGAGCACGAGTTCGCTCGCCTGCGCCCCCGCCTGCGCGCCGTGTTCCGCCTCGCGGAACATGCCGTGCA
>RFJN01000202.1 GCA_003694875.1 Planctomycetota bacterium
GAGGGCGAGCAGCACGGCGAGCCCCACACCGCTGCCGCCTGCCGTCGCGTCTCGTCGCATGGCGTCAGTCGTCCTTGTACAGCGCCTCGATCTGCTCCTGGTAGCGCTTGATCACGTTGCGTCGCTTGAGCTTGAGCGTGGGGGTGAGCATGTCGTTGTCGGGGCTGAACTCCTCGGCGAGCAGCAGCCACTTGCGCGGCCGCTCGTAGCCCTTGAAGTCCGCGCCGAACTTCGCGATCTCCTCGCCGATCTTGTCGTGCACCCGCGGATCGCGCAGCAGCTTCTCGTAGTCGTCGACCGCGATCCCCTGTTCGCGCGCCCACTTCGTGATCGCCTCCCGGTCGGGAACGACGAGCGCCACGTTGTAGGGGCGGTTCATGCCGTAGATCATGACCTGGTTGATGAAGCCCGAGAGCTTGAGCTGCTCCTCGAGCGGAGCGGGCACCACGTACTTGCCGTTCTCGAGCTTGTACTGCTCCTTGATGCGGCCGGTGATGTAGAGGAAGCCGTCGCGGTCGAGACGCCCCATGTCGCCGGTGCGGAAACAGCGCTCGCCCTGGTAGTCGAAGATGACCTCGGCCGTCTCCTCGGGCCGCTTCCAGTAGCCCTTCATGACGTTGGGCCCGATCACGCACACCTCGCCGTCGGTCTCCGGCGGCTGCTCCCGGTTGTTCTCGTCGAGGATCAGCACCCGCACCCCCGGGATCGGCGGCCCGACGCTGCCGATCTTGCGGGCGCCGGGGCGGTTGCACGTCACGATCGGCGACGTCTCGCTCAGCCCGTAGCCCTCGTAGACCACGATGCCGACGTCGTCGATGAACTCCGCCACCTCCCTGGCGAGCGCCGCGCCGCCGCTGAAGGCGTACTTGAGCCGTCCGCCGAGCCGGTCGCGGATCTTCGAGAACACGAGCTTGTCGAAGAAGCTGTACTGCAGATCGAGCCACAGGCTGCGCCGGCCCTGCTCCTCGAGGCGCCGCCGCTGCTGCGCGACCGCGATGCCGCGATCGAACAGCGCCTTCTTGAGCCCGCCCTCCTCGTCCATCTTCTTCTGCAGCCCGTCGTAGATCCGGTTGAAGATGCGCGGCACGCTGAAGAGGACGGTGGGGCGCACCTCGCCGAAGTTGACCATGAGCGTCTGCACGCTCTCGGCGAGCCCCATGCCGGCGCCGAGGCTCAGCATGCAGTGCAGCTCGCAGGTCTGCCCGAAGCTGTGCGCCCACGGCAGGAAGCTGAGGCTCACGTCGCTCGAGCCGAGCGGGAAGACGTCGTGCACCGCGTTGATGTTGGAGGTGAAGTTGCCGTGGGTGAGCACCACGCCCTTGGGCTTGCCGGTGGTGCCCGATGTGTAGATCAGCCCCGCGATCTCGTCGGGCTCGGGGTAGACGCGCTCGGTCGGGCTGTTCCGACCGCGCTCGAGATGCGCGTGGTAGCTGTAGTCGCGCTCCGGGGGCGCGTCGAAGCACAGCACGTGCTCGAGCGTGGCGATCTCGTCGGTGAAGGCGCGCACCTGCTCGTAGATCGCCTCGTTCGCCACGAGCACGACCTTCGCCTCGGAGTCCTCGATGATGTAGCGCCAGTCCTTGGGCAGCTGCGCCTCGTACATGGGCACGTAGAAGGCCCCGAGCCCGTAGGTGGCGTAGGCGGCCACCGCCCACTCGACCCGGTTGTTGGCGATCACCGCGACCCGGTCGCCGCGCCCGACCCCGAGTGCGGCGAGCGCTCCACGGAAGGCGTCGACGAGTTCGGCGAACTCGGCGTACGTCATCCAGCGGTAGGCGCCGTCGCGCTTGACGCCGAACAGCCGGTTCGAGGCGTGCTGCGTGCACGCCTTCTCCTGCATGTCCACCAGCGATGTGAACTTCGCCATGGCTCGCCACCCCCTTTCTCGACCACAGCCCCGGACGCGCGGTCCGCGCCGATCGCGGGTGCCCGCCGTGCCGGCATCATGGGGGCAGCCGCGGGGTTGTCAATGCGGTGCGACGCTCGGGGATCGATCGGGCATCGCCCGTCGTCCGCATCGTGCCGCGCGGCAACCCGGCCGGGCCTCGGGCGGCGTCGACGGGGGGCCGGGCTAGCATCGACACCGCCCCGATGGCGGTGGAGCGGTGCGGCGAGGTGCAGGGAGACGCGGTGGAGCTCGAGGCGGCGGTGGTGCGCTGCACCGAGGGCGAGGTCGCGCCGCGGCTGCTCGCGCAACGCGATCCCGGCACCGGCGCGCCGGTGCTGTGGCTCGTGCCCGGCGAGAGCGTTGCGGCCCACCGGCGGGCGCGGCTTCTCGAGGCGCTCGAGCGCGCGGGACGGCCCGGCTACTTCCACGCGCCGTTCGCGACCCCCTTCAGCTGGGTCTCGCGCTGCTGGGCGCAGCTCGGCGGGCCGCGCCTCGTCTCCGCCACCGAGCGGCGCGTGTTCGTCGCCGCGGCCCTCGAGGCGTTCGGAAGTTCGCACCCCTTCGGCGAGGCGGCAGCTACCCCCGGGTTCGTGCTCGAGGCGGCGCGGTGTCTCGAGTGGCTCGGTCGGCTCGGGCTGCGGTCGGAAGCGGCGCTGCGCGAGCGGCTCGGATCCGCGGCGGGGCCCGTCGAGCGCGCGCTGGCCGATCTGCTCGCCGCCTACCGGCGGCTTCTCGGGCGCGCGCGGCTCGCGGACGCCGCGCAGGCGTTCCACGCCGTCGCC
>RFJN01000203.1 GCA_003694875.1 Planctomycetota bacterium
GCCGACGAGTTCCTCGAGCACGTCCTCGAGCGTCACCAGCCCCACCACCCCGCCCCACTCGTCCACGACCATCGCCATGTGGCTGCCGCTCGCCTGGAACGTTCGCAGCGCGCGGTCGATCGGCGCCACCTCCGGGATGAAGGTGATGGGGCGCGCGATGGCGAGCAACCGCTCGGGCTCGAGCAAGCGGCTCGTCTCCTCGCCGCGCTCACCGGGCTCGCGCTTCGTGTCGCACGGAAACGGCACGAGATCCTTGATGTGGATCATGCCGACGATCCGGTCCGCGTCGCCGCGCGCGAGCGGATAGCGCGTGTGGTGGTGTCGACACAGCGTCTCGATGTTGGACTCGACACTCGCCTCGATATCGAGCACGTGCATGTCCGGTCGCGGCACCATGATCTCGCGCAGACACCGGTTGCGCAGCGCCAGCGCGTTTTCGAGCAGCCGACGTTGCTCGGCGTCGAGCAACCCTTGCTCGTGGCTCGTCTCGACGGCCATGCTCAGCTCTTCGGGCGAGTGGGCGTGTTCGTGCTCCGAGGCCGGAGGCAGCCCGAGCAGGCGCAGGAAGGCGTTGGTCGATCCGCTGAGCAGCGCGATCGCGGGATAGGCGAGCACATAGAACAACCGCAGCGGCCACGCCGCCCACAGCGCGACCGGCTCGGCGCGCATGATGCCAAGCGACTTGGGCGCCTGCTCGCCCACCACCACGTGCAGGAAGGTGATCAGGGTGAAGGCGATCACGACCGCAGCGGCCCGCGCCGCCGCGGGAGCGCCGAAGCCCAGCGCCTCGAACAGGGGCTCGAGCCACGCGCCGAGCGCGGGCTCGCCGACCCACCCGAGCCCGAGGGAGGCGAGCGTGATCCCGAACTGGCACGCCGCCAGATAGCCGTCGAGTTGCCCCAGGATCCGCCGGGCGACGCGACCGCGCGATCCCGCGCCCTCGCGCACGAGTTGCTCGATCCGACTCGCGCGCACCTTGACGAAGGCGAACTCGGCCGCCACGAAGAAGCCGTTGAGCAGTACGAGAAAGAATGCGAGCAGCAGGAGCAGAAGTTGCGTGCCGTCCATGGTGCGCTACAGCGCCTCGCGCATCGCCACGAGGTGGCGGTGCAGCGCCTCGCGAAGCTCCGGCGGCTCGAGCAGTTCGACCTCGGCCCCGTAGCTCAGCACCTCGTTGAGCAGCCACCGCTCGCTGCGCGCCGGGATCGTGATGATCGCGCCCCCGTCGGGCAACGGCTCGACGCGGTGCTCGGGAAGTTGCTCGCGCACCCAGCGCGCGCTGCGCCGGTCGATCCGCACCCGCGCCTGCAGCGGCGGATCGCGATCGAAGTCCATGTGCGAGCGCTCGTAGCGTTCGAGATCGAAGCGTTCCGGCGGTGTGAAACGCTGCTCGAGCGCAACGGCAGAACGCAAGCGGTCGACGCGGAAGGTGCGCACCCCACCGCGCTGCTCGCAGTAGGCGACGAGGTACGTCTCGCCCGACTTGCGCACGATCCCGAGCGGGTGCACCACCCGTTCGGTCGTGGCGTCCGAACTCGCGGAATAGTAGGCGACACGGACCTTGCGCCGCGCCTCGATCGCGGGCGCGAGCACATCGAGCACCTCCTTGATCCGCTGCCGCCAGGGCGGGATCCCGTGCGTCGGTCCCCGGCCGCTGTGGGTCGCAAGCCGTTCGGACGGCTCCGGTCCGGCGCTCGCCCCCCCCGCCGGCGGCGCCCCGAGCGACTTGCGCATGAGATCGGTGATGCGCTGCCGCAGCGAGGCCTTCGCCTCGGAGTGCTCGCCCTCCGGCAGCGACTCGATCGCCATGAGCAGCGCGAGCGCCTCCTCGAGCGTGAAGCGGATCGGACGCCGGAAGTGGTCGGCGAAGCGAATCTCCACCCGGTCGTCATCGACGTACACCCCGATGTAGTCGTCGGGGAGGTACGGCGGCACACCACACAGCAGCACGCGGTCGAGATCGGACAGGATCTCGGCCGGGGTGGCGCCGCAGTACCGCGCGAGATCCTCGAGGCGCGCACCGGGGTGCTTGCGCACGTAGGGGATCAGCGCGAGGATCCGCTGCAGTCGGTGCCTGGGCTCGCTCATGGCCGCGACCCCGCGGAGCCGGCGGGTGAGACCGCGGCGCGAGCGTGCCGCTCGATCAGCCGATCGAGCGTCTCGCGAAGCTGCGCGCGCAGCGAGGCGGGCGCCACGATGCGCACGTGCCGGAGCTTGGGCAGGATCCAGTTGATGAACGCCTCCCGGTTGCGGATCTCGAACGCCATGCGCACGCTGCCGTCGGGCCGCATCTCGAAACTGTGCTTCGCGATCGGGCCCTCGAGGAACCACCCGATGTCGGGCCCCACCTCGATCTCCACCCGCTGCGGCGCCGCGTCCGAGTACTCCCAAGCCGGCCGCTCGAGGTAGTCGTCGAGCCGAAACGTCTCCGGAACCGTGAACGCCCCCGGCGGCCCGACCGTGGAGACCGCGCTGCGCAACCGCCGCAGGTTGAAGGTGCGAATCGCGTCGCGGTCGCGGTCGCGCCCCACGAGGTACCACGCGCCGCGGGCGTAACCGAGCCCGTACGGCTCGACGGTGCGCTCGCTCGTGCGGTCGTTGTGCAGCGCGTGGTACGAGAAGCGCACCGCCTGGTTGGCGTGCAGCGCCGCCACGAGCGCCGGAAGCTGGCGCTCGGCCCGCAGCGCCCCCACGAGGTCGAGCTGCAGCACCGCCGCCCGCCACGGATCGCTCGTCTGCGCCCCGGCACCTGGCTGCGCGGCACCGCGACGGCGCCTGCCGCGCGCCCCGCGCCGGGCCTCGGGGGCGGGGCGCTCGGCGATCGCCTCGAGGTCGACGTCGAACGACAGCTTGCGCAACGCCGAGACGAGTTCGGCGCGATCGGCGCTGCGTTCCCGCAGCGCCATCGCGCTGATCAGGTTGAGCAGCGACACCTCGCGAGGGCTCAGCTCCGCCTCGTCGAGAAACGCCGCCTCCCGCGGGATCATGTACCCTTCGGCCTCGGCCACCCCGGGCGGCAGGTACTGGATCGGGATGCCCATCTCCTTGAGCGCCGCCTTGTCGCGCTCGAAGCGGCGCTCGAGCGACTTCGGATCGCTGCCGTCGTCGTAGCCGACCACCCGGCCCACGATGTCGCGCCACGGCACGGGCCGCCGCTCCTTCAGCAGGTAGCTGACGAGATTGAGCAGCCGTTCCGTCTTGGAGATCCGTGCCACCGAAGCCTCTCCGCGCCCGTGTCCCGAGCGGGCGGAGCGGCGGCGAGCGGCCCGCTCGCCACACCGCACCCGACGGCCCACACCACCCGCCGTCTCCGCCGCCGCGCGGCAGCGTCCCCCTTCGCGGGCGCCCGGGCCGGCCGGCGAACCGCCGTTCCGCAAGCGAATGTAGCGGTGGCGCCGATTCCCATCAACTAGCGGCGAGCCGATTCCTCGGCGCCGAGCGGCCCGTCGGCTGCGTCCGTCGCGTCGATCGTGGTGCTCGCGTCCCCCGTGGGCAGCTGGCGCACCGCGGTCACGTGCCAGCGCGCCCCGCCGCTGTCGGCCGACACACTCGATCCCCCGCCGAACCAGCCGCCGAAGCCCAGCGCCCCGATCGCGAGCACCGCGCACGCCCCCGCCACCGTGGCCGCGAGCGCGAAGCCCCGACGCTGGCTGCGTACCAGCGACGCGAAGCCGGACTCGAACTGTCGCTCGAGCCGTCGCTGCGCGTGCAGCCACTGCTCGCGGGTGTGCCGCTGCTGGCGCTCGGCGTGTCGCTGCGCCTCGAGCAACCGAGTCGCCATCGTCTCCGACGCGGCGGCGAGCTGCCGCTCGATCCGACTCCCGCCTTCGCGCACCGCGTCGGCGAGCGCGGGCAGGCCGCGACCGAGTTCCTGGCGCAGCCCCGCGGTCGGCACCGACGATCGCTCGATCGCGCGCTGCACCGCGTCGAGCGCCTCGAGCTGCCGCTCGGCCTCCTGCGGCAGCACCTCGAGCGTGCGCGCGAGCCCCTCGAGCCGCTCCATGAGCCGCTGCGCGCGCTGGTTCTGCGCCTCGAGGGTGCGGCCCACCTCCTCGATCAGCGAGGTGAC
>RFJN01000204.1 GCA_003694875.1 Planctomycetota bacterium
TGCCCGGGCCGCCGGCACCGGCTCCCCCCTGTCCGGGACCACCCGCGCCCGCGGCCCCGCCGCCCTGCTGCGGGTTCTGGGCGGGCTGCGGTTCGGGCTTCTCGTGCGCCAGGGTGACGCTGCGCAGTTCGAGCCGCGTGTTGAAACCGGCGTCGGTCAGATCGTGGATCACGCGCGTGACGTAGTACTTGCGGCTGAACAGCTGCCCCACCCCCTTGACCTCGACCACCACACCGGGCAGCAGGTCGGGGTTGCCCGGCAGCAGCGCCTCGGCGTGGATCGAGGCGATCGCGCGCCGCTGCATGATCGAGACCGCGAGCGCGTCCGCCTCGGCCTCGGTGCGCACCGGCACCTCGTGCACCTCCTCGACGAGCGGCCCGATCTTCTTCGACGCCTGCTCCTCGGGACTGTCGCCCCCCTCGGCCTCGCCGAGGATGACCTTGCGCTCGCCGGGATCCCAGCTCATCACGGTGACCCCGCTCGGGGTGAGCGAGACGCTGGTGCGCGGAAAGAAGGCGAGCATGTTCTCGCCCTTCTTGAGGGTACGCACCGGGTTGGACTCGAGTTCGGGTTTGCCGAAGCGCAGCAGCGCGGGCTGGCTCGGGTCGGAGTCGTGGTAGCGCACGTAGCACTCGAAGCCCACCCGCTCGGCGAGTTCCATGAGGAACTCCATGTCGGTCTGGTTGCGCTGGAAGACGTACTCGTGCTGCTCCTCGGTCGGATCGACCTTGACGATCAGCTTGCCCTCGTACTCCGGGGCGGCGAGCACCTGTTCGACCACGCGCGAGTAGGTGATCGGCCCCTTGAACCGGCGCGTCTTGCGCCCCTGGGTGAGCAGCTGATCGGGGCTGTAGCCCTGTACCCGCAGCCCCATGGGCCCCCGGCGGGGGAACACCCCCTTGAGCGCGACGACGCGGCCCACCATGACGCGGATGAACTTGCCCCCGCCCTCCTGGTAGCCAAGTTCGATCTGCACCGGCTTGCCGGGCTCGAGCGCGCTGTTGTCCGACATCACGCAGCGATCGTTGCGCAGATCGAGCGTGAACATGTCCGCCATGTCGATCGCGCGATCGACCGAGACGCGCCGCACCGCCGTCGCGTCGAGCTGCTTGCCATCGGCGGTCACCCGGACCTTGGGCGTGTTGCCGCTCTTTACCTTGGGGGCCATGCACGTTCTCCGCGAGAGCCGTCGCCTCGACCGCAAGTATAGCCTCGCCGGAGGGGCCGTGCTATGCTGCGGCCAGTGCGTCCGGGACGAGCCCCCGAGGGCCCGGGAGGGGGATCGTGCTGCGGTTGCTCGTCAAGTGGCTCGTCTACACGGCCGTGATCGCGCTGTTCTCCGAGCTGCACCCGCGGGTGCGGATCCGGTCGGTGGCCGCGGCGGCGATCGCCGCCCTCGTGCTGGGCGTGCTCAACGTGCTGCTCGGCTGGCTGCTCGGGTTCCTGTTCGCGCTGCTGTTGTTCATCCCGGCGCTGCTCTCGTTCGGCCTCGCCTTCCTGCTCGTGCCGATCCTCGTCAACATGGTGCTGTTGCGGATCACCGCCGCACTGCTCGAGGACGAGATCGCGATCGACGGCACGGGACCGCTGCTCGGTCTCTCGACCGCAATCGCGATCACCGGAGCGCTGCTGCGCGCGGCGGGCTGAGCGCTGGACTCCCCCCCGATCGCGGGCTGCCGCTCGCATCCTCGACGGGCTGCGCATTGCTTCCCGCCCCCGAACGTGCTACCCTCGCCGAGCACGGATCGCCGGGGGGAGGGTCGATCGCATGGCACGTCGGACGCCGTACCGGACACTGCTCACCGTAAGCACCGTACTGTTCGTGCTCGCGCTGGCGCGCTCGGGCCGCGCGCTCGAGACGCTCGGGTTCGACACGCTCGTGCCGCCGGGCGCGGTCACCGCACTCGGCGTCCAGGTCTGGACGGGGCCGCTGCTGCGGCTGCCCGCCCCCGGGCTCGAGGTCACCTACCGGCTCGGTGGGCAGGTGATCGGGCGTGCGCAGACCGACATCAACGGGCTGGCGCTGCTGAACGTGCAGGCGCCCTCCACCCCGGGCGACTACCGCGTCGAGGGCGAGGTCAGCTCTCCGATCCTCGGCACGAGCCGCACGACGCTGCTTCTGTCGGTGCGCGCACGCGCGCAGCGGGTGGTGATCGTCGACTTCGAACGCACCGTCGCCAACGGCAGCTTCACCGAGATCCTGCTGCAGCCGCCCGCGCAGGTGCCGCCGGTGCGGGGGGCGGTGGCCGCGCTCACCGACATCGCGCAGGACGCGCTCGTGGTCTATCTCGTCGGCCACGACTTCGTCTTCGGCCCCGAGGTGCGCGCCTGGCTCGCGCACTGGAACCTGCCGCGCGGGGTGACGATCTTCGGCAAGGAATACGTCTTCTGGTTCTCGCGCAGCGCCTACAAGGCGGCGATCTACCGCACGATCGGGCTGCAGCACACGATCGCCGCGGGCTTCGGCGAGGACGCGGGCGACCGCGACGCCGCGCAGGCGCTCGGGCTGCCGTTCTTCGCGATCGGACCGCGGGCGCAGCCGGGCCTCGGCGTCCCCACCTTCACCGACTGGGACGCGCTGCGGGCCGCCAACGCCGCCGGCACGCTGCCGGGGCTCTCCTGGGCGCAGGCGCTGCGCTGATCGCGCGGCGGCAGCGCCCGCCGGCCGCGCCACGACACCTCACGTCCGTCACGGCCCCGCGAGAGTCCTGCTGGGAAGCGACAACGGCACAAGAAAGCGGGGCGTCCCGCACATGTGCGGGACGCCCCGGGGTGTAGGCCGGCGGTCTCTGCTCTCGGTCGACGCGGGGGCCGGCGCCACTCGGCTACGCACGCCTCACGCA
>RFJN01000205.1 GCA_003694875.1 Planctomycetota bacterium
CACATCCGCCGCGAACGCGCGACCTCGAACATCTGCACCAACGTCGGGCTGCTCGCCACCCGCGCCACGATCTACCTCGCCGCCCTCGGCGCGGGCGGACTGCGGCAGCTCGCCACCACGTGCCTCGAACGCGCCCACCACGCCGCCGAGCGCATCGCGGCGATCGAGGGCTTCTCGCTTCGCTATCCCGACACGCCGTTTTTCCGCGAGGTGGCGATCCGCTGCCCCCTGCCCGCGGCCGAACTCGGACAGGCGTTGCTCGAACGCGGCATCATCGGCGGGCTCGATCTCGGCCGCTTCGTGCCCGGCGAAGACCACACCATGCTGTTCGCCTTCACCGAATGCACCACGCCCGAGCACATCGAGCAGCTCGCGGGCGCGCTCGAGGAGATCACGGCATGAACCGCGACGCCGCCACCGCCCTCGCCTCGACGCCCGCCCGCCCCCCGCGCGCGGAGCACGACGCGCGCACGATCTTCGAGGTCAGCCGGCCCGGTCGCCGCGGGGTCTCGGTGCCCGCCCCCGGCGTGCCCTGTCGCGGAATCGACACGCTGCTGCCCCCCTGGGCCCGACGGCGCACGCCGCCGCGGTTGCCCGAGGTGGGAGAGCTGCAGCTCGTGCGGCACTACACCCGCCTCAGCCGGCGCAACTTCTCGATCGACACCCACTTCTACCCGCTCGGCTCGTGCACCATGAAGTACAACCCGCGCGTGAACGAGCAGGTCGCCGCCGAACCGGGCTTCGCCCACCTGCACCCCTACCAGCCACCCGAGCAGACCCAGGGCGCGCTCGAACTCATGTGGCGGCTCGAGCGCATGCTCGCCACCATCACGGGCCTCCACGCGATCAGCCTGCAGCCGGCCGCCGGCGCCCACGGCGAACTCACGGGACTGCTGTGCATCCGCGCCTACCACCGCGCCCGCGGCGACGAGCACCGGCTGCGCGTGCTGATCCCCGACAGCGCCCACGGCACCAACCCCGCGAGCGTAAGCACCTGCGGCATGCACGCGGTCGCGGTGCGCACCGGCGCCGACGGGCGGATCGAGCTCGCCGATCTCGAGAGCAAGCTCGACGAGAACACCGCCGCCCTCATGGTCACCAACCCCAACACGCTCGGGCTCTTCGAGACGCAGCTGCCCGAGGTCTGCGAACGCGTGCACGCCGCCGGTGGTCTGGTCTACATGGACGGCGCCAACCTCAACGCGATCCTCGGACTCGTCCGCCCCGGACGGCTCGGGATCGACGTCATGCACCTCAACCTGCACAAGACCTTCTCCACCCCCCACGGCGGCGGCGGACCGGGCAGCGGCCCCATCGCCGTGACGTCCGCGCTCGAGCCGTACCTGCCCGTGCCGCGCGTGGTGCGCCGCGAGGACGGACGCTTCGAGCTCTCGTCCGACTTCCCGCACTCGATCGGCCGGGTCAAGGCGTTTCTCGGCCACGCCGCCATGTTCTGGCGCGCCTACACCTACCTGCGCGCGCACGGCGCGCACGACCTCGTGCAGATCGCACGCCACGCGGTGCTCAACGCCAACTACGTGCTCGCGCGCCTGCGGCCGCACTACGATCTGCCCTATCCCGGCCCGTGCATGCACGAAGTGGTCTTCAGCGCGCGGCGGCAGAAGCGGCTCGGCGTCAGCGCCCTCGACATCGCGAAGCTGCTGCTCGATGCGGGCTTCCACCCGCCCACGATCTACTTCCCGCTGATCGTGCCCGAAGCGCTCATGATCGAGCCGACCGAGACCGAGAGCCGGGAGACGATCGACGCGTTCTGCGACGCCATGATCGCCATAGCGCGGCTCGCCGAGACCGATCCCGAACGCGCGCACGAGGCGCCGGTCACCACGCCCGTGGGACGGATCGACGAGGTCGCCGCCGCCCGCCGCCCCGTGCTCCGCTGGCAACCCGGGGAGTGACGCGGTGACCGCTCCGTACGATCCGCGACGCCCGCTGCACGAGGCGCTCGAGGTGCGCGGCCCCGGCGGCGAGGCCGTGGTGCGCGAACTCGTGCGCACCCTCGGGCTGCACCGCCGCAGCCGCGTGCTCGAACTCGGCTGCGGCAGCGGACGCACCGCCTGCCAGATCGCGCGCGAGGTGCGCTGCGAGGTGGTGGCGACCGACCTCGATCCCGACTGCCTCGAGGTCACGCTCGCACGCGTGCTGCGGGAAAAGCTCAGCGCCCGCTTCGCCTCACAGGGCAACGGCCTCGTGCGGGTACGGCAGGCCGACGCCCGCTCGCTGTTCGCCTTCTTTCCCCACACCCGCTTCGACGCCGTGATCGCCGAAAATGTCGTGGGGCTGCTCGGCATCGAGGTGGTGGGGCCGAGCGTGCTGGCGGTGCTCGACGACGACGGCTACTTCGCCTACAGCGTCGTGGGCTGGCGCAACCCGCCCGACGAGATCCCCGAGCCGATCCGCACCCACTGGGAGCGACTCTACCCGGTCCCCCTGTACACGCTGCAGGAGAACCTCGAGCGGCTCTCGGCAGCGGGCTTCGGCCGCGGCTTCGCCTACGAACTCGATCGCGAGGCGTGGGAGGCCTACTACGGGCCGCTGCGCGAGCGGGTGCAGCAGTTGCTGTCCGCCGGCATCCGCACCAGCGAACTCGAACAGGCGCGCCGCGAGCTCGAGCTGTGGTACGAGCACGACGCCCACCGCCACATCGCCGCCTGGGTGCTCGTCGGCCAGCCGGGCGAGAACGAACTCGTCTCGTCGCTGCTCGCCGCCGAGATCCCCGAACCGGGCGCGCTCGAAGAGGACGAGCCGCGCTAGGCTCGGTCGGGAAACGAGCCCGTCGCGAGAGATTCGGTTGGCGCCAAGTGGCGAGGAGCGAGGTTCGAAGACGCCGGATGCGTACGGAAGTACGTCGAGGACGGCTTCGGCCGTCGCGACGCCGCAAGTCGGGATCCGCCGGAGATCGCAGCCGGGGGCGCTTCCAGACAGAGCCTGGGACAGCCCCGCGGCGTCTGCCACAAGCGGCGCCGAGGGCCGCTCAGTCTGCCGGGCGCCTGGCGCGCGCGCGACACCACGCGGCGGCGGTGCGCAGCACCGCTTCGACCGCATCGTCGCCCACATCCCGATGCGTCACGAACCGCAGGCCGAAACCGGCCACCGCCACCGCCCCCACGCCCGCCTCCGCGAGCGCCGCGCACAGCGACGCTTCCGCCGCCTGCCCGTCGCGGTGCCGGACGAACACGATGTTCGTCTCCACCCGCTCGGGATCGACCTCGATCCCCTCGAGTTCGGCGAGCCCTTCCGCGAGCCGGCGCGCACGCCGGTGATCGGCGCGCAACGGCTCGAGCCCGCGCTCGAGAGCGACGAGCGCTGCCGCCGCGAGCACCCCGCTCTGGCGCATGGCGCCACCGAGCGCCTTGCGCACCCGCCGCGCCTCGAAACACCACGCACCCGGCCCCGCGAGCACGCTCCCCACCGGCGCGCCGAGGCCCTTCGAGAACGCGAGCGCCACGCTGTCGCACGCGCGCGACCAGACATCGAGCGCGATCCCCGTGGCCGCCGCGGCGTTGGCGAGCCGCGCCCCGTCGAGGTGCACCGCGACGCCGCGCGCCCGGCACACCCGCGCCACCGCCTCGAGATCCGCGAGGGGAACGACACGCCCACCACTGAAGTTGTGCGTGTTCTCGAGCAGACACACCGCCGTGCGCGGACAGTGCAACTGCACCGGTTCGGGATCGTCCGGCCGGGCGCGGATCGCACCCGCCACCGCCTCGGCCGACAGCGCCCCGCGCTCGTCGCCCGGCAGCGGTCGCAGCTGCACACCGGCAAAGCGCGCCGCGGCCGCCTGCTCGTAGTGCGCCACGTGCGCGCGCGCCTCGCACAGCGCTTCCTCGCCCGGCCGCGCATGCACGCACAGCGCGATCAGGTTCGCCATGGTGCCGCTCGGTACGAACACCGCCGCCTCCTTGCCGAGCCACGCCGCGGCCCGCTCCTCGAGCCGACGCACGGTCGGATCGTCCCCGAACACATCGTCGCCGACCTCGGCCTCCGCCATGGCCCGCCGCATGGCCGCACACGGTCGCGTCACCGTGTCGCTTCGAAAATCGAACCGGATCATGCCCCCGCCTCCGCACCGACCGCCGCGCCCGGACACCCCGCGCAAGCGGGGCTGCAACATACCACCGCAACCCCGAGCCCACACGCCCGTTGTACCGAAGAGCCGGGCGCACGCGGCTCGTCGCTTCCGCGAGCGCACGTTGGAACCGTCTGACCGAGGAGGGGCTTCCGTGATCGGACCACGATCCCGTCGTTTTCTGACTTCTGCGGCCTTCGCGGCCGCAGCGGGCTGGCTCGCCAGCCCGCTCGCACACGCCGCCGTCTTCCGAACCGCCCACGAGATCGGGCTCGCCGCCACGCCACCGCAGACGGCAACGAACGCTCGTGACGACGAACGGGAGCGGGCGCGCGAACGAGACAGACACCACCACCGCGGTCCCGAGCGCTGGCGCGAACGGGCACCCCGCGGCCCCTGGCAGCGACTGCGCGAGCGGCTACGCGAGCGCTTCGCCCCCCACCGCCGCGACTTCCACCACCGCGAACCCGACCGCTTCGAGCACCGCCGCGGCCCCTGGCAGCGTCGCTTCCGCGACGGGTTCCGCCACCACCGCCGTCCCGAGCGCTGGCGCGAGCGCGCTCCCCGCGGCCCCTGGCAGCGACTGCGCGAACGGCTACGCGAGCGCTTCGCCCCCCACCACCGCGACTTCCACCACCGCGAACCCGACCGCTTCGAGCACCGCCGCGGCCCCTGGCAGCGTCGCTTCCGCGATCGCTTCCGCCACCACCGCGGTCCCGAGCGCTGGCGCGAACGCGCGCCCCGCGGCCCCTGGCAGCGGCTGCGCGAACGGCTACGCGAGCGCTTCACCCCCCACCACCGCGACTTCCGCGGCCGCAACTTCAACCACCACGGCCCGGAACACCGGCGCCATCGCCGGTGGTGACACCGCCGGCAACACGACCGCGGGGACTTGCGTCCCGATCGGCCGCGGCGGCATCATC
>RFJN01000206.1 GCA_003694875.1 Planctomycetota bacterium
AGCCGCGCGCGGCGTGCTCCAGCCAGCGCCGGCGCTCGTGCCGTCGCTCGGCGGCGAGCACGTCGTGGCGCACCGCGGCGGCGGGGTCGTCGCCGAGCAGCTCCGCGACGCGATCGTTGGCGAGGGCGTAGACCGCGCCGCGGCCCGGCGCGCGCGAGACGGCGAGCAGGCGGTGCTCATGCACGAGCCGTTCGAGCGTCGCGCGCTCGGGCGCGCCGGTCTCGCCGCCCTTCATCCAGGCGCGCAGTTCGGACAGGCTCGCGCGCCCGGCGCACCGCAACCACAACAGCACCTCGCGCTCGAGCGGCGCGAGTTCCTCGAGCTGCTGCACGAGCAGTTGCTCGGGCGAGGGCGGCCACGGGACGGGGTCGTGCGCGAGCCGCCACGCGCCCTCGCTCCAGGCGATCGCGCCGCCGGTGCGCAGGGTGCGCAGCACGTCGAGCGCGAGCGCCGGCCGACCGCCGGTGCGTTCGTGCAGCGCTGCGAAGAAGGGCGGCGGCAGCGTGTGGCGACCGAGCAGTTCGGTCACGAGCGGCGCCATGTCGGCGGGCGCGAGCGGCCCGAGCCGCAGCCGGCGCGTGCGGCCGAGCGCCCGCGCGCGCGCCACGTGCGCCTCGAGTCCGCGCGCGGCGAGTTCCTCGGGCCGGTACGCGAGTACCACGAGCAGCCCCCGGCCCGGTCGGGGCCGCCGCAGCATGTCGATGCGGGTGAGCCAGCCGAGCAGCCGCTCGGCCTCGTCGGGCTCGAGCCGGTGCACGTCGTCGAGCAGCACCACGAGGCGGCGGTGGGCGGCCTCGGCGAGCAGCTGGTCGGCCACATCGTCGGCGGCCGCGGCGGCGCTCTCGGGCAGCAGCTCGCGCAGGTGGCGGCCGGTGAGCACCTGCGCCCGCCCGACGGTCGCCTCGGCGGCGAAGGCGCGCAGCAACTGCGACTTGCCCATGCCCGCGGCCGCCTCGACGAGCACGATCCGGTGCCGCGCGGCGGCGACCTCGCGACGGAACCACGCGAGTTCGCGGCGGCGACCCACCAGCCCCGTCGCGTTGCTCAGCGGTCCGCGATCCGGCAGTCCGCGTTCGGTCTCGAGCGCAAGTCCCGTGATCTCGCCGAGCGCCTCGATGACCGCATTGGCGGTGCGGGGGCGGTCGGCGGGATTGGGCGAGAGGAGGCGTGCGATCAGCGCCTCGATGGGGGAAGCGGGGCTGCGGTGCGAGCCGTCGCGCGAGGGCAGCTCTCCGTGCAGCAGCACGTGCAGCAGCACGCCCACCGCGTAGAGATCCGAGCGCGGATCCTCGGGGCGGCCGAGCAGACGCTCCGGCGGCGCGTACGCCGGGGTGCCCGAGCGGCTGCCGCCGCGGCCGGCGAGGCCCGCGAGTCCGAAGTCGATCAGCCACGCCTTGCCGTGGGCGTCGACGAGGACGTTGTGCGGCTTGAGATCGCGGTGCAGCACCCCGCGGGCGTGCATGTGCTCGAGCGCGCGCAGCATGCCGGCGAGTGTGGGTGCGAGCTCCCGCAGCGGCCAGCCGCGGCAGGCGGTCACGATGTCGGCGCCCTCGATCCAGTCGGTCACGAGATACGGGACACCGTCGGTGAAGCCGAAGTCGAGCACCGCCACGATGTGCGGGTGGCGCAGCCGGGTGAGGAGCCGGAACTCGTAGGCGAGCTCGTCGGCGGCCGCCGTGGCGTCGTGCAGCCGCTTGATCGCGACCACGCGCCCGTCGGGTGCGCGCGCCCGCAACACGTGCCCGAACCCGCCCTCGCCGACGCGTTCGAGGATCTCGTAGTCGTCGATGCGAGTCGCCGCGGGCGCGTCGTCGGGAACCGCCGCCGGAGCGGGCGTCGAGGAGGAGGTCGGATCGCTCGGTCGCGCCATGGCTGTCGTTGTCGTCCCCGGTTCGCAACGCAGCGTACCACCGGGCGGCGCGAGCGCGCAACGAAATCGATGCAGCCGTTTCGGGGCGACGCGATCCGGATGCACGAACGCCGGCCGGTGCCGGGGCGATCGCGCTTGCGGGGGGGGCGGACGTGGTCGCACCGGGAGCTTGGCGCGCCGCCCGGCCCGCGTTACGCTGTCGCGCCGGTCGGGGAGGACGGTTGGTGAGCGCTCGGGAACTCGTCGTGCTCGGTTGCGGCAGCCAGGTGCCCACGCGCGAGCGCAACCACAACGGCTATCTGCTGCGCTGGGACGGCGAGGGGCTGCTGTTCGATCCGGGCGAGGGGACGCAGCGGCAGTTCATCTTCGCCGGGGTGGCGCCGACGGCCGTGACCCGGATCCTGATCACCCATTTTCACGGCGACCACTGTCTCGGTCTCGCGGGCATGCTGCAGCGGCTGTCGCTCGACGGGGTCACGCGTCCGATCCACCTCTACTTCCCCGCGAGCGGGCGATCGTTCATCGAGTGCGCCCGGCGCGCGTCGATCTACCACGATCGGCTCGACCTGGTGCTGCATCCGGTGCACGAGCCGGGCGAGATCGATCGTACCGATCGGTTCCGGATCGAGGCGCAGCGGCTCGAGCACCCGGTCGAGACGTTCGGCTGGCGGATCGTGGAGCACGACGGCCGACGGTTTCTGCCCGAGCGGCTCGCGCGGCACGGGGTGCAGGGGCCGGCGGTGGGGGAGCTTGCGCGACGCGGGCAGATGGAGGTGGGGGGGCGGACGGTGAAGCTCGAGCAGGTGAGCGCGCCGCGGCGCGGGCAGCGGTTCGCGTTCGTCATGGACACGCGCCCGTGCGCGGGGGCGCGGACGCTGCTCGAGGGGGCCGATCTGGCGGTGCTCGAGGCGACGTTTCTCGACGATCTGCGCGACCGCGCGATCGCCTACGGGCACCTCACGGTGAGCGAGGCGTGCGCGCTCGCGCGCGAGGCGGGGGTGCGCCGTCTCGTGCTCGCGCACTTCAGCCAGCGGTATGCCGATCCCGCGGTGATCCGTGCGGCCGCCGAGCCGCGGTTTCCCGGGGCGATCGTGGCCGAGGACGGGTTGCGGGTGGCGGTGGCGCCGCGTCGCTGAGCCGCTGGCGGCCCGGCGGACCGAGGGGGTATGATCGGGCGGAACGAGCGGCACGAGAGGGCGAGCAGCCATGACCACCCGCGCTCCGCGCATGAAGTTCGGACAGATCGCGATCATGCTCGGCTTCGTCGACGAGGAGCAGCTCGACGAGGCGCTGCGCGTGCAGCGCGAGACGAGCGCGCGCGGTGGCCGGCACAAGCTGCTCGGGCTCGTCATGCTCGAGCTCGGCATGATCGACAACGCCGCGCTGATCGAGATCCTCAAGCGCTACGAGGAGCTCGAGTCCTCGGTCGACGAGACGCTGTGAGCGGCGCGAGGCAGCCGGGAGCGCGGGGGAGCTCCGAGCGCGGCGTTGCTTCGTGGTGCTGCCCGGCCCGGGGTGCGCGCTCGGCGCCCGCTCAGGTCAGGGTGGCGAGGTAGCGGATGATCTCGCCGGGCTGCTGCGCCGCACGCAGGGTGGCGGCGGCGTCGTGCTGCGTGAACAGCTCGCCGAGCCGCTTGTACAGCTGCAGATACAGCCTGTCCTCGTAGGGCGGGGCCACGATCGCGATGAAGAGGTCGGCCGCCTCGTCCTCGGTATCGCCCCACGGGATCGGCCGGTCCGAGATGCCGATGGCCATGGCGAGACCGCGCGCCTGCATGGTGCGCACGTGCGGCATCGCGATCCCGTGCCCGAGGTACATGTGGTGCCGCTTCTCGCGGTGGAACAGGTCGGCGAGGATCTTCTTCGGATTGTTGACCTTGCCGCTCAGCTCGAGCTTCTCGACGAGGCGCGCGAGCACCTCGCGCTTGATCTCCTCGCGCTGCCGACGCGTCAGCGGCTCGCCGTCCTCGTTCTCGAGTTCGAGCCCCTCGTCGATATGCAGCCGGATGTAGTCTTCCTTGAGATAGCGGTGCAGCCGCATGGTGTCGGTCCCCGTGGCGCCCGGCGCACACGCTGCGCACGAGGGCGGTGCGCACAGTTTCGCCGCCGGGGCTGCTTCGTCAACCGCGAGGGCGTCACGCGGCGCCGGCCTGCCGGCCGCTCCGGCCCGGTTCGGCCGCGTCGGGCGCGGCCGGATCCTTCGTGCCCGTCGTCGGACCGCGGACCGAAAGGAGACGCGCCTCCCCCGGGGTCGAGGGAGGCGCGTCGGCGTACCGATCCGGGCCGGCTGCGGTAGCTCGCCCGCGAGCCGCCGCGGATCCCGGCTACTTGAGCCGCAGGACGGAGCGACCGGTGACCGCGTTGCCCTGGCGGCCGGCTCCCGCGGCGGCGAAGTCGAACCAGTGTTCGAGCGTGCCGCAGATCTCGTGCACGATTCGCTCGTTCTTGCGGGCCTGCTCCTGCCGGAACGCGGCGACCTCCCGCTGGTACTTCTCGAGCGCCTTTTCGAACGCTTCCTGGTCACCGTTGTCGGGCATCTCCGGGAACTCCGGTCCCGCGCCGGTGGGCGGCATGGCCTGCGCCAGAAGCGGCGCGTAGCTGTCGAGCAGGCGTGCGAGCCCGGCGAGATCGAGGTGCACGAAGCTGAGCTGCGCGTCGCCGCCCACCGCGGCCGCCGCCCGCTCGCGCGCCGGCGAGGCCGCGTAGCTGCCCTCGAGCTTGCCCTGCGCGCGCGCCACGGCGTCACGCACCGCCGCGGCGCTCGAGCCGATCACGAGCTGCTTGCCCACGATCGCGTAGGCCGGCCGCACCGTTCCGGCGGTCTGCTCGGCGACTCCGCTCGCCGCCGGCGGATCGATGACGTGCACCGTCACGTCGCCGACCGGTTGCGTGTGGTGCTGCGGAGCCTGGGCGCGCTCCTCGTCCGAGGCGTCGGGCGGCAGCGGCGGGGCGATCGCCCGCTCGAGCAGGTTGCCGAGCGCGGTTTCGAGCACCTGCGGGTCGTCGAGCGACCAGGTCAGCAGGAGCGCCGGCGCCGCGACCGCCTGCTCGGGCGCGTCGGCGGGTCGCGGCTGCGGAGCGATCGACAGCGTCACGTCCGTGCCAAGCGCGGGCAGAAGTTGCTCCTCGACGTCCACCCCGAGCAGCTCCGAGACCTGCTG
>RFJN01000207.1 GCA_003694875.1 Planctomycetota bacterium
AGGATGTAGCTCTCGAGCTCGGAGATCCGCTTCTCGCGCGAGGGCTCGATGCCGCGCAGCCCCGCGTGGTCGTAGGTGCGAAAGCTGCGCGCCACCACGAGGTTCTCGACGTAGGGTGCGGTCGCCACGACGTGCGGGATCCGACGCACCTGCCGATCGAGCGCGTCCGCGTCCTCGATCCCGAAGAAGGCGCGCGTCTCGACGGTGATGTCGGACGCCGTGCCGCGCAGCTTCTTGTGGAACTCGCGCTGGAATCCGCCCATGACGGCGGTCACGATCAGCAGCACCGCGACACCGAGGGCGAGCACGAAGGTCGCGACGTAGGAGATCGGCCGCGAGCGCAGATAGCGCAGGGTCATGAAACGCTTGTACATGGGCGCGCTATCCTAGTCCCGCCGCGGGTCGGCGTCAACGCGGCTGCGCTCGCCTCCCGCCGCGAGCGCGGCCGCCTCGCCGCGCTGCTGCGGCGGCCGTTCGGACGCGCTGCCGAGCGCGCTGCGGCCGCACAGCTCGCGGAAGTTGCACCGGGCACAGGTCGGCACCGTGTCGGGGCCGAGCTCGAGCGGCGGGAAGTCGTCGGGACAGCCGGTGTGCTCGCCCGCGTCGAAGTGCAGCGCCCGCATCGCCTCGATCGAGGCGCGCAGCTCCGAGCGCGCCCGCTCGAGCTCGCGCTCCGAGAAGCGGTGCACGACCACCTCGCCGCGCTCGAGGTACACCATGCGCACCGACAGCGCGGAGGCCTCCACGCGCCAGCGTTGCCGTGCGAACAGCGCGTAGACCGCCGCCTGCAGCCGGTGGCTTGCGCGCCGCTCGCCGGTCTTCCAGTCGAGCACGTGCACCGTCCCGCTGGCGTCGCGGAAGGCGAGATCGAGCACGACGTGCACCGTGCAGCCCGCCTCCTCGAAGCCGGTGAGTTCCTCGCAGCTCAGCACACGCGCACCGCTCGAACCGCGGCAGGCGAACAGCGAGCGGCTCACGTGCTCGCCGTGCTGCGTCGGCGGTCGGTAGACCGGGAGCGCGCGCACGTCGGCGAGCTCCGGCAGGGAGAAGAAGTGGTGCACGCACCGCTGCAGCCGCTGCACGAAGCGCCGCCCGTAGGCGGCCGCCGCCCCGCTCGCCTCGTCGATCTGCGGCTCGCCGTAGTGGTGCTCCGCGAGCCGGCAGCGGCGTCCGGGCCGCGCGCGCCAGGCGCCGTCGCGCGACTCGCGGTAGGCCACGCGCAGCTGCTCGTGCGCCCAGCGCAGCATCGCCGCCTCGGGCTCGGGCTGCGCGCGCCAGCTCCCCTTGCACCAGCGCTCGAGCGCGGCGTGCACGATCCGCCCGCTCTCGGTCTCCATGCGCCCCATCTTCTTGAGCAGCCACGCCTGGCGACGTTCCGCGGGCGCGCCGGGGATCCAGCCCAGCCACGACAGGTAGTAGGTGTAGTAGTACGCGCGCCGGCAGGTCTCCCAGCAACCGTGTCGGCTCACCGACCAGGAGAGTTCGTGCTGCGGTGCGCGCTTGGCCATGGCCTCAGGGTCGCCGCGAGCACGCCGCTTTGCAAGCGCGCGCTGGCAAGCGCCCACCGCGACCGTACAATGGCCCGCCCCGCGGGCCCGCTCGAGGCCGCGGCGAGAGAGAGCTGTCGAGCCATGCCGTTCGAGTTGCCGAGCGAGCCCGCGCGCGTGCGCGTGGCCCCCTCCCCCACCGGCGATCCGCACGTGGGCACCGCCTACGTGGCGCTGTTCAACAAGGCGCTCGCGGTCCGCACCGGCGGCCGCTTCGTGCTGCGGATCGAGGACACCGACCGCAACCGCTACGTCGAGGGCTCGGAGGCCATGATCTTCCGGGCGCTGCGCTGGCTCGGGCTCGAATACGACGAGGGGCCCGATGTGGGCGGCCCCTACGGGCCGTACCGGCAGAGCGAGCGCAACGCGATCTATCGCGAGGCGGTCGAGACACTGATCGCGCGCGGCCGCGCCTACCGCTGCTTCTGCACCCCGGAGCGGCTCGCGGCGCTGCGCGAGGAGCAGAAGCGCGCCAGGGCCTCGTTCCTCGGCTACGACCGGCGGTGTCGCGATCTGCCCGAGAGCGAGATCGAGCGGCTGCTCGCAGCCGGCACGCCCCACGTCGTGCGCCTCGCCACCCCCACGAGCGGCGAGACGGTGGTGCACGACGCGCTGCGCGGCGAGATCCGCTTCGACAACGCCACGATCGACGACCAGATCCTGCTCAAGTCCGACGGCTTCCCCACCTACCACCTCGCCAACGTCGTCGACGACCACCACATGCGCATCAGCCACGTGATCCGCGCCGAGGAGTGGATCTCGTCCACGCCCAAGCACGTGCTGCTGTACGAGGCGTTCGGCTGGCCGATGCCGGTGTTCGCGCACCTGCCGCTGTTGCGCAATCCCGATCGCACCAAGATCAGCAAGCGCAAGAACCCGGTCTCGCTCGCGTGGTACCGCGAGCACGGATTTCTGCCCGAGGCGCTGCGCAACTTCCTCGCGCTGCTCGGCCACTCCATGCCGGACGAGCGGGAGGTGTTCACGCTCGAGGAGTTCTTCGCCGCCTTCGATCCGCAGCGGCTGCGGACCACCGAGCCGATCTTCGACCTCGAGAAGTTGCGCTGGCTCAACGGCGAGTGGATCCGTCGGCTCGATCCCGACGAACTCACCCGGCGGGTGCTCGCGTTCTACCCCGATCGCTACGAGCCCGAACGCGCGCGCGCGATCGCGCCGCTGCTGCAGCCGCGGCTCAAGACGCTCGAGGACTGGCCGCCGCTCGCCGACACCTTCTTCTTCGGCTGCCCGGACTACGACCCGGCGCTGCTCACCCCGAAGAAGGTCGATCGCGACACCGCGCAGCGCATCCTCGAGGCCGCCGAGCCGGCGTTCGCCGGCGTGGATCCCTTCGAGCCCGAGCCGCTCGAGGCGACCGGCCGCGCGCTGTGCGAACAGCTCGGGCTCAAGGTGCGGCAGGTGTTCATGGTGCTGCGCGTGGCGGTGCTCGGCTCGAAGGTGAGCCCGCCCCTGTTCGAGTCCATGGCGGTGCTCGGTCGCGAGGAGGTGCTCGCGCGGCTGCGCGCCGCCCGCGACAAGCTCGCACGGCTCGCGGCGGCCGAAGAGAGCACCCGGGGCTGAGGGTGCCGAGCCGCTAGTCGAGGAACTCGAGGCGGTAGCGCTCGCCGAAGCGGTACATGCGCTGGATCTGCAGCATGCGCTGCATGCCGCCCACCTCGAAGCGGATCCGCACCTCGTGCAGCTCCACCACCGCGCCGGAGGTGCGCTGCGCCCGCCCCACCTCGACCCCGAGCAGCCGCACCGGCGCCGGGTGGCGGAAGTACAGCGAGTGCTTGCTGCGCATGTCGCGCTCGATCCGAGAGGCCACGAGCTGCGCCTGCTCGCGCGCGCGCTCGCGCCCCACCACCGAGCGCAGCTCGATCTCGGTGAGATACAGCCGGCGCAGCGCCTCGAGATCCTGCTCGGCGAGACAGCGCAGCAGCTCGGCGCCGAAGCGCTGCAGCGGGCTCGGTGTGGCCGGCGCCTCCGGCACCGCCGCGTGATCGGACGCCGCCGCTTCGGATCCGAGATCGAGCGCGTAGGGATCGTCGGTGGCGGCGGCCGCACGCGGGGCACGCGCGCTCGCAGACGCCCCGCCCACCGCCGGAGCGGGGGAGGCGGCCGCCTCGCGCACCGCGGTCTCGGTCACCGCAGCGAGCTCCGAGAGCGCGACCGGCTCGGCGAGTTCGTTCGGTTCGAGTTCGGGCAGCTCGATCGGTTCGGGCGGCGGCGGCGGCGCGGGCGCTGCGGCCGGCCGCTCGGCGCCGAGCGGCCGGCGCACCACCACGCGCGGCATCTGGCGGCTCTCGACCCCCTGCAGCGCGGCGCATTCGGGGCACAGCTCCCGCTTGCCCGAGCGCGTGAGTTCGTGCTCCGGGAACGAGTTCAGGCACACACCGCACAGGCGCTTCTTCGATCGGGACATTCCGGGTCCGCCGGCTGCATCGACAAACGGTGTTCAGCACGAAGTATACGGTCGACGAACCGATCGGACCAGTGCGTCGCCGCCCCCGCCCGCCGGGCCGCGAGGTGCCCTTGCGCCCGCTCGTGGGGACCGGGCCCTTGACCCCCCGACGGCCACCTCTACAATGGCCGACTGCCGGAGCGGAGGGCGCATAGCTCAGTTGGCCAGAGCGCCTGCCCGACACGCAGGAGGTCGCTGGTTCAAGTCCAGCTGCGCCCACCAGCTCCGCTCCCCCCTCCGCGGTGCCGCACGCTCGAACACCGCCTGCCCGCGGCTATAATGCTCCCTTTGCCGCCAGCCCTTGCGAGGAGTCGCGCCGTGTCCGCTTCCGCGCCGTCGCCCGCCCGCAGCGAGACCGCCCCCCCGCCGCCGAGCACGCCGCCGCTGCCGCTCGCCGAGCTGATCGACGAGCGGCAGGGAGAGCAGGTCGAGCTGCTCGAGCGCACCATGAACCCGCGCTTCGCGAAGGTGCTGCGCACGATCGGCTTCGACCGCACGATCGTGCGCGCCGAGGGCGCATACTTCTGGGACGCGCGCGGCCGCCGCTACATCGACATGCTCGCCGGCTACGGCATGTTCAACATCGGGCGCAACCACCCGGTCATGAAGCAGGCGATCGCGGACTACCTCGCGCTCGACGACCCGGTCAAGCTGCAGCTCGGTGCGTGCCTGCTACCGGGGCTGCTCGCCGAGAAGCTGCTCGAGCAGGTGCCGCACCTCGACAAGGTGTTCTTCACCAACTCGGGCACCGAGACGGTCGAGGCGGCGCTCAAGTTCAGCCGCGCCGCCACCCGCCGCGAGCGCGTGATCCACTGCCACCGGGCGTTTCACGGCCTCACCTACGGCTCGCTGTCGCTCAACGGTTGCAACAGCTTCCGCGAGGGCTTCATGAGCCTGCTGCCCGGTGCCGTGGCGGTGCCGTTCGGCGATCTCGAGGCGCTCGAGCGCGCGCTCACCGAGGAGAAGACCGCCGCGTTCGTGCTCGAGCCGATCCAGGGCAAGGGGGTGTACGTCGCGAGCGACGCGTACCTGCTCGGCGCGCAGGAGCTGTGCCGCCGGCACGGGGCGCAGTTCGTGCTCGACGAGGTGCAGACCGGCATGGGACGCACCGGGCGCATGTTCGCCTACCAGCACGTGCCGGGCCTCGAGCCCGACATGGTGCTCGTCTCGAAGTCGCTGTCCGGCGGCTACGTGCCGGTGGGGGCGGTGCTGTACCGCGACGCGGTCTACCACAAGGTCTTCTCCTCGCTCGACCGCTCGGTGGTCCACTCCTCGACCTTCGGCGGCGGTGGGCTCGCCATGACCTGCGGGCTCGCCACCTTCCACATCCTCGAGCACGAGCGGCTCGTCGAGCGCGCGGCCGAGCAGGGCCGCAAGCTGCTCGAGGCGCTGAGCGCCCTCGTGCAGCGCTACGAGCTGCTCCAGGAGGTGCGCGGACGCGGGCTCATGGTAGGGATCGAGTTCGGCAAGCCGCGCTCGCTCGGGCTGCGCGCGCAGTGGCACATGATCCACGCCGCCGATCCGTCTCTGTTCGCGCAGGCGTTCATCATGCCGCTCATGGACGAGCACGGGATCCTCACCCAGGTGGCGGGCCACCAGGTCGACATCATCAAGCTGATCCCGCCGCTCACGATCACCGACGACGACATCGCCTGGTTCACCGGCGCGTTCGAGCAGGTGCTCGATGCGGCCCACCGCTTCCCCGGCCCGGTGTGGTCGGTCGCGCGCAAGCTGCTCGCGTTCCGCCGCGGCAAGCAGCACACCTGAGCGCCGTGTCCCCCGTCCCGAAGCGTGTGCGGCACGCCTCCGCGATCGCGCTGTTCGTCGCGATCGCGGCGCTGATCGGGCTGATCGCGTGGACGGGCGTCGGAGCGATCGCCGAGGCGCTGCGCACCGCCGGCTGGCGTGTGCTGTGGCTCGCGGTGCTCTATCTGCCGCCGCTCGCAGCCGCCGCCTGCTCGTGGCGACTGCTGTTCCCGCCCGAGGGTCCGCGGCCCTCGCTCGCCGCGGCGATCTACGCCAAGTGGATCGGCATGTCGGCCAACTGGCTGCTGCCGGTGGCGCAGGTGGGCGGGGAGCTGATCAAGGCGCGACTGATCCACCGCCGCGGGGTGGAGGGCAACCTCGCGATCGCCTCGGTCGCGGTGGACAAGACGGTGCAGACCGTGAGCCAGGCGGCCTACACGCTGATCGGGCTCGTGCTGTTCGTGCTCGCCTACGCCGACCGCAACGTGGTGCTCGGCTCGCTCGCCACCGTGGCGCTGCTCGCGGGCGGTGCGTGGGCGTTCTACCGCGCGCAGCAGGCGGGGCTGTTCCGCTGGATGGCGACCACGCTCGAGCGCGTGCTGCCGCGCACCCGCGGCGGCGGGCTGTCGGCCAACGCCGCCTCGATCGACGCCGAGGTGCGCGCGAGCTACGCGCGGGTGCGCCGGCTGCTGTTCGCGATCGGGCTGAGTCTGCTGCACCGGATCCTGTTCGCCTCCGAGACGTGGCTCGCGCTGTGGCTGCTCGGCCACCCGGTGGGGATCGGCGAGGCGCTGATCCTCGAGAGCCTCGGGCAGGCGGTGCGGGCGGCGGCGTTCGTGGTGCCGGGCGGTCTCGGGGCGCAGGAGGGCAGCTTCGTGCTGCTCGGCGCCGCCCTCGGGCTCGGGCCCGAGCTGTCGCTCTCGTTCGCGCTGTGCAAGCGCGTGCGCGAGCTCGTGGTGGGCCTGCCCGCGCTCGCGCTCTGGCAGCTCGAGGAGCTGCGGGCGCGGCTGCGCGCTCGCGCGCAGGCGAGGATCGAGACGGCGGCAGAAGCGGAGGCGGTCGGCGCATGAGTGCACGTCCCACGATCGAGCACCCGCTCATGGGCGCGAACCTGCGCACGCTGCTCGCCACGGTGCGCACCGCCGGCCCGATCCCGGCGCGCCACTGGCCGCTGCTCGCGGCCATGTTCGGCTCCGCACTCGCGCGTGCACCGCTGTCGGCGCTCGAGAGCGCGATCGCGACGCTGCGCACGCGCCGGCACGACATGCCGCCGCCGGTGTTCGTGATCGGCCACTGGCGCAGCGGCACCACGCACCTGCACAACCTGCTCGGCAAGGACCCGCGTTTCGGCCACATCAGCCCGCTCATGAGCGGGCTGCCGGACAACGTGCTCACGCTCGTGCGCTGGCTGCGTCCGCTGCTCGAGA
Source organism: Planctomycetota bacterium (assembly GCA_003694875.1). Classification (GTDB taxonomy): domain Bacteria; phylum Planctomycetota; class J058; order J103; family J103; genus J103. The sequence continues at coordinate 7,179 of RFJN01000207.1, forward strand.
AGGCGCTGCCGGAGGATCGGCACGTCGACCGCGTCGCGGTCACCCCCGACTCGCCGCAGGAGGACGAGATCCCGCTCGCGAGCCTGCAGCCGCTCTCGGTCTTCCACGCCGTCTACTTCCCGCTGCGCTTCGAGCGCCGCTTCGACGCGGGGGTGTTCTTCGACGGGGTCGACGAACGCGCGATCGCGCGCTGGGAGCGGCGGCACGTGCAGTGGCTGCGCAAGGTGTCGATCGCGGTGGGCGGCCGGCGGCTTCTGATCAAGAACCCCGTCTACACGGGGCGTATCGCGCGGCTGCGCGCGCTGTGGCCGGGCGCGCGCTTCGTGCACATCGTGCGCGATCCGTTCGCGGTCTTCCGCTCGACGCTGCTGTACTACCGCAAGCTGCTGCCGGGCCTCGCGCTGCAGCCGTTCGAGCACCTCGATCTGGAGCGGTTCGTGCTGCGCTGTTACGCGCGGCTCATGGCGCGCTACGAGGCGCAGGCGGCCGCGCTCGGCCCCCACGAGCTGGTGGAGCTGCGGTACGAGGAGCTCGTGGGCGATCCGCTCGGGCAGCTCGCGCGCGTCTACGAGCAGCTGCAGCTCGGCGACTTCGAGACCGCGCGCCCGGCGATCGAGCGGTATCTGGACTCGATCCGCGACTACCGGCGCAACACGCTGCCGCCGCTCGAGCCGGAGCAGATCGAGCGGATCCGCACGTGGTGGGCGCCACAGATCGAACGCTGGGGCTACGCGGCGCCCGAACCCGCCCCTCCCGAGCTGGACAGCGCTCCGCATCCGGACGTGGTGGCGACGCAGCGCCCGTGAGGGCCGCATTCCGGCCTGTGTGACCGCGTTGCCGGGAGCCGGCTGCACGCTGCGCAGTGGCCCCGCGGAACGCGTTCACCGGGCTTCGGGACAGCGCACTCGAAACCACCCGGGACTCACGGCAGCTCCGTCCCCTCGCTCAGGATGGCAAGGTACTTCGTGTAGGAAAACAGTCGATCGCGTCTCCGCCCCGTGATCTCACGGGCGATACCGAGCCGTTCGAGCACCGCCATCCCGGAAGACGCGGCCGGATACGACAGGCCGGTGCGTCGAGCTACCTCGGGCAGAGAGGTGACCGGGCGTTCCTTCAGGGCCTGGTGCACGCGCAGCGCCGAGCCCGCCTTCTTGCCTTCCTCCTGAATCCGGTCCCTGTCGGTTCGGAACAGTTGCACGAGCCGCTGGGCCGTGGAGACCGCCCCGTCGGCCGTCTGGGCGACGCCCTCGAGAAAGAAGGTCAGCCACGCTTCCCAGTCCCCGTCTCGACGCACCCGGTCGAGCAGCTCGTAGTACCGCTCGCGGTGCTGCTTGAAGTAGAGGCTGAGGTAGAGCAGAGGTTGCCGGATCACGCCGTCGTGGCACAGGAGGAAGGTGATCAGCAGGCGTCCCACTCGTCCGTTGCCGTCGAGGAAGGGGTGGATCGTCTCGAACTGGACGTGCACCAGCGCGGCGCGGATCAGGACGGGAATCGCGGGATCTGCACGATGGAGAAAGCGCTCGAGGTCCGACATGCAATCCGCAAGAGCGTGGACCGGTGGCGGCACGAAGTGAGCGTTTGCCGGACGCGTACCGCCGATCCAGTTCTGCGAGCGCCGAAACTCCCCCGGCGCCTTGTCGCTGCCACGGCCACGA
>RFJN01000020.1 GCA_003694875.1 Planctomycetota bacterium
CAGTCGGGCCTGTCCCGGCAGGTGATCTACAACTACGCCACCCTCGGGCTGCTGCGGCCGGTCTCGGTGAACCGGGCGGGACACAAGCTGTTCGACGCGACCGCGCTCGTGCGCATCCAGCTGATCCAGAACCTCGTGGCGCGCGGCTACACGCTGCGCGACATCCGGCAGATCTTCTTTCGCGAGCGGTGAGCGCCGCAGCGCACCGCGGCGCCGCCATTCCCCGCGCATCCCGCGCACCCGACGATTGCGAGCCCGCGCGCGCCCCGATAGAATCCCGGACTTCGCACTCGCGCCCCTGCGCGGGGCGCCTCGAGGAGAGCGCGCAGCGTGTCGCCGCACACCGATCCGGTCGTTCTCGCCACCCGCAACCCGGGCAAGGTGCTTGAGATGCGGGCGTTGCTCGAGCCGCTCGGGCTGCGGCTCGTGAGCGCGGCCGAACGCTCGCTGCCGCCCGTCGAGGAGAACGGGAGCAGCCTCGCCGAGAACGCCCGCCACAAGGCGATCGAGATTGCGACCGCCTCGGGTCTGGCCGCGATCGCGGACGACACCGGTCTCGAGGTCGACGCCCTCGGCGGCGCCCCCGGTCTGCGTTCCGCCCGCTGGGCGGGGCCGGGCTGCAGTCCCGAGGACAACAACCGCAAGCTGCTCGCCGAGCTGCAGGGGTTCGAGGAGCCGCAGCGGCGCGCGCGCTTCCGTACGGTGATCGTCTGGGCGCTGCCGCCGCGCGACGGCACGCCGGCGCGGGTGCTGCACGAGGTCGAGGGGGTGCTCGAGGGGGTGATCGTCGCGCAGCCGCGCGGCACCGGCGGCTTCGGCTACGACCCGCTGTTTCGTCCGCTCGGAAGCGATCGCACGCTCGCCGAGATGCGTCCCGAGGAGAAGAACGCGATCAGCCACCGCGGCCGGGCGCTCGCCGCGCTGCGCGCCGCACTCGCCGCGTGCGGCCGGTCCTGAGGAGCCCCATGCGTCTCGAACACATCCGCAACTTCTGCATCGTCGCCCACATCGACCACGGCAAGTCGACGGTGGCCGACCGCATCCTGGAGGTCACCGGCGCGGTCTCCGAGCGCGAGGCGCGCGAGCAGTTGCTCGACGACATGGACCTCGAGCGCGAGCGCGGGATCACGATCAAGGCGAAGGACGTCGCGCTCGACTACACCGCGCGCGACGGCAAGCGCTATCGGCTGCACCTGATCGACACCCCGGGGCACGTCGACTTCGCGTACGAGGTCTCGCGCTCGCTCGCGGCGTGCGAGGGCGCGGTGTTGCTCGTGGACGCCACGCAGGGGGTCGAGGCGCAGACGGTCGCGAACGCCTACCTTGCGATCGAGGCGGGGCTCGAGATCGTACCGGCGATCAACAAGATCGACGTCTCGACCGCCGACCCCGAGAGCACGATCGAACAGATCGAGAGCTCGATCGGCCTCGACGCCACCGACTGCGTGCGGGTCAGTGGCAAGACGGGCGAGGGGATCGAGGAACTGCTCGAGCGGGTGATCGCCGAGGTGCCCCCGCCCGAGGGGGATCCGGAGGGGGTGCTCAAGGCGCTCGTGTTCGACGCCACCTACGACGAGTACCGGGGCGTGGTGGTGTACGTGCGGATCCACGACGGCGAGATCCGCACCGGCGACCGGATCCGCTTCCTGAACACGGGCCGGGTCTACGAGGTGACCGAACTCGGGCAGAACCGACCGCGTCCGACACGCGTCGACCGACTCGGCGCCGGCGAGGTGGGCTATCTCACCGCCAGCATCAAGGCGCTCGAGGACGTGCACATCGGCGACACGATCACGGTCGCCGGCCCGGCGGGCGAGGGGGTCGAGCCGCTTGCCGGCTACCAGGAACCGCTGCCCATGGTCTTCTGTGGCATCTATCCGACCAACAACGCCGACTTCCCCGAGCTGCGCAAGGCGCTCGAGAAGCTCAAGCTCAACGACGCGAGCCTCGTGTTCACCCCCGAGACCTCGGAGGCGCTCGGCTTCGGTTTCCGCTGCGGCTTCCTGGGGCTGCTGCACATGGAGGTGGTGCAGGAGCGGCTCGAGCGCGAGAGCCAGCTCTCGCTCGTGCAGACCGCTCCCAACGTCACCTACGAGGCGGTGCTGACCGACGGCAGCGTGCTGCGGGTCGACAACCCGGCGCGCCTTCCGGACGAGTCGCAGATCGTGGAGTTGCGCGAGCCGATCGCGCGCTGCTCGGTGATCTGTCCCGCCAGCGCGATCGGTGCCGTGATGAAGCTCAACGAGGACCGGCGCGGCAGCTACGTGCGCACCGACTACATCAGCGCCGACCGGGTCATGCTGGTCTACGACCTGCCGCTCGCCGAGATCGTGTACGACTACTACGACCAGCTCAAGTCGGTCACGCGCGGCTACGGCACGCTCGACTACGAGGTGACGGGCTACCGCGCGGACAAGCTCGCGAAGCTGCGCATCCTCGTCAACGGCGTCGAGGTGGATGCGCTGTGCACGATCGTGCACCGCGACAAGGCGGACCAGATCGGGCGCTCGATCATCAAGACGCTGCGGCGCGAGATCCCGCGCCACATGTTCCAGGTTCCGCTGCAGGCGGCGATCGGCTCGCGGATCATCGCGCGCGAGAACATCGCGCCGCTGCGCAAGAACGTCACCGCCAAGTGCTACGGCGGTGACATCACACGCAAGCGCAAGCTGCTCGAGAAGCAGAAGGAGGGCAAGCGGCGCATGAAGTCGGTGGGCAACGTCGAGATCCCGCAGAAGGCGTTTCTCGCGGTGCTCTCCGGCAAGGGCGAGGAGGGGCGCAAGCGATGAACGCGGCCCGGGACGCCAGGACGGACGCGGGGTCGCAGGCCGCTACGCGAGAGGGGGGAGCGCGACCGAGCTGGCTGCGCGAGAACCTCGAGGCGATCGTGGTCGCGGTGGTGCTCGCGCTGCTGATCCGGCAGTACGTCACCGAGGCATTCGTGATCCCGACCGGCTCCATGGCGCCCACGCTGCTGGGCAAGCACGTCGAGGTGCGCTGCCCCAACTGCGGCTGGCGGCAGCCGGTGACGGTGAACGTGCTGTCGCGAGCGGTGGGGTCGAACGCACCGGCGAACGCGGCGGGCACGTGTCCGGGCTGCGGCCGTCGCTACGCGGTCGAGCTGCCGGAGGACGCCTTCCACGCCGGGACCGCGACGATCCGCTGCCGGGTGTGCGGCGGGCAGGTGCGGCTCGAGCCGCTCGCCGACCCGATCGAGAAGGGCGACGCGCGCACGCTCGTGCAGTGCGGCAACTGCCGCTACCGCTACGAGGCGCACGTGAGCCCGCGGCTGTGGCCGCTCGGCGACGTCTCGCGCGGTGACCGGATCCTCGTCAACAAGCAGAGCTACCGCTTCGGTTCGGTGCACCGCTACGAGATCGCGGTGTTCAAGTTTCCCGACGAGCCGTCGGAGAACTTCATCAAGCGGATCGTGGGGCTGCCCGGCGAGACGCTGGATGTCAAGGCGGGCGATCTGTGGGTAAACGGCAAGGTCGCGCGCAAGCCGCTGTCCGTCCAGCGCAGCGTGTGGCAGCCGGTCTACGACACCGGCTATCCCGAGAAGGACGACGGCGCGGGCACCGAACGCGGCGCGCCGTGGCGCGACGAGGCCGGTAGCTGGCGGCCGACCGAGGACCGCCGCGGCTTCGTTGCGAGCCCGCCCGAGGGCGGGCTCGCGGTGCGCGCCTACGCGCGGCCGATCGACAACTGGACGCCCTACAACGTGTTCACGAACGCGGGGGGCACCGAGCTGGTGCGCGACGCGCGCGCGGTGCTGGATGTGCACTGCGATCCGCCGGCCTGGTTCGGCGTGGAACTCGAGACCGACGACGACCGTTTCCGGGTGCGGATCGAGCCGCACGGCGGCCGCGTGGTCGTCGAGCGCGACGGCGCGCCGTTCGCGGAAGCGAGCTTCGCCCCGCGTCCGGGTGCGCTGCAGTGCGAGGTAGCGCGCGCGGACGAGCGTCTGCTCGTTCGCGTCGCGGGCGATCTCGTGCTCGCGCGGCCGTTCACCGCCGACAGCACCCGCTGCACCCGCAGCGTGTTGCGTCTGCTCGCAAGCGGTGGCCCGGTCACGTTCGACCGGGTGCGGATCTCGCGCGACCTGCACTACCTCGCGACGATCCGGCGTCCGGAGCGTTACCGCCGAAAGTTCGGAACGAAGATCTTTCCGTTCCGCGTGCCCGAGGGACACTACTTCGCCATGGGCGACAACGCACCGAACTCGACCGACAGCCGCGTGTGGGGCCCGATCCCGGCGGGCCACCTCGTGGGCCGCGCCTTCTGCGTCTTCTGGCCCGCTCTCCCCTACGACTGGGCGGTCCGGAGGTTACGGTGATGGAAGCGCGATCGCCCACAAGTTGTCCACAGCCGCCGAAACGACCGTTCGCGGCGACACCCTGCGACAGACCAAGGTTTTCCCCAAGGAATCCCCACCGGGGCGCGCTTCCTGTGGAAAGCGGTCTGCATAGAGTTCAACCCTCTGCGTCGTCAGAACTTGTGTTTTTCCTTGACACGGCGAAGTCGACTCGTTCCAAAGGTGGATTCCCAC
>RFJN01000208.1 GCA_003694875.1 Planctomycetota bacterium
CACAAGCCGGTCGAGTATGCCATGGGCGAGGCCACGCACCGGGCAGTGGCGGCGCCGCTCGCCCTGCTGGCGCTCCTGCCGCCCGAGGAGCGTCCGGACGAGATCCTTCTTCTGTGTACACCGGAGGCAAAGGCGGCGAACACCGACCTGGTGCCCGCATTCGGAGACTACGCCCCGACGGAGGTGGTGGAAGTGTTCACCGATCCGGGCGAGCAGGGGATCCGAGCGTTCCTGGCGGGCGTGGCGGACAGGATTCCCGATGGCGCCGAGCTGACGCTCGACCTGACGCACGGCTTCCGCCACCTGTCGTTCCTTCTGTACACGACCCTGCTCTACCTCACGGCGCTGCGCGAGGTACGGATCCGCGCGGCCTACTACGCCTACGGCGCGCCGGGCGAGGTGAGCCCGTTTTACGATCTGCGTCCGCTGCTCGAGTTACCGCTGTGGTTCCACGCGCTGCGGACCTTCGCCGAGACGGGTAACGCAGCCGCGATCGCGCGGCGGCTCGAATCGCAGCCGGAGTTCAAGGCGGGATTGCAGCTCGCGAGTGACCTGCGCCGCATCTCGCAGGCCTACCTGTCCGCGCTACCGCTCGAATACGGCTACCGCAGCCGGCGTTTCCTCGAGCAGCAACAGGCGTCGCTGCGCAGGGTGCTGCGCAGACACGGGCTGCCGCTCGCCGACGAACTGGCCGCATTCCTCACCGAGCCGCTCGAACGCTTCGCCCTTCCGGCCGGCGCCGTCGACACGTCGGAGAACTGGAAGGCCGCGGTGGTCTGTGACGAGGCCGAACTCGACCGACAGGCGCGGCTGATCGACGACCTGTTCGATCGCGGCCACACCGCCTCCGCGATCCGTCTTCTCAACGAGTGGATCGTCTCCTGGGCGGCGCTGCAGACGGGCGAGAGCGATCGGTGGCTCGACTTCCGAGGGGTGCGCCGGCGCGCGGCGCGGCAGCTCGATCACCTCGCTGGCCTCGCGACAGCCCGAGGCGGCCCGTTCACGGTCGAACTCGACGAGCAACAGCAGCGGCTCGCCACCCTCTGGGCGCGGGTGTGCGAGATGCGCAATACCTACGCGCACCACGGCATGCAGGGCAAGGACACGCTCGAGCGGCACAGGCTGATCCGCAGGATTCGCGACCTCTGGCACCGGTGGCGAGAGCAGGAGAGACCGAGCTGAGCGGAGGCGTCCCGCCCTGGCGCCGCCGCCTCCTGCCCGCCATCGTGGAGGCCCGACGCGATCACGCCACACGGTGTGCGCAGAAAATCCGCACTCGCGGCGGGCTCGTGATGCGCGGGTCGCAAGACTCTACCATCCGGCGTCTGCGCAGACGGGGAGGTCTACAGGACCGACCGCGCGATCGCACGGGGCAGACCGCCGGTGCGGACAGACGCGAGCCCGCGACATGGAGCACAGCAGCGCCCCATGGCCACCGACGGTCTGCAACTGCTGAATCAGGTCGGGATCTCGACACCGCACGGATACGCCCTGCTTCGCCTGCTCGCCGGCGACATCCGGGAAACGGACGCCGAGGTTCTCGCCGTCTCGACGCACGCGAATGTGTCCCGTACCGTCCACGGCGACGTACTCGCCGCGCTCGGTTTTCCCCATGGAATCCCCGAACAGCATCTCGAACCGCTCTTTGCGCCCCACCGCGGACGGCGCTTCGGCACGTATCGGGTTGCCGACGAGCGGACGCAGCGGCCGCTTCTCGTCGTGGCGCTCCCTGCCGCGCACCGCGCAACGCCCGAACAACCGGCTCTCGTGATCTATCGCGACGCGGTGAGTACCCTCTTCGCATCGCTGGCGGCGCTCGAGGTGCGCGGCACCCGGTATCGCTCCCTCGCCATGACGGTACTCGGCGGCAACCGTGGCTATGCTCCGCAGCAGGCGATCCGGATCCTTGTCGAGGAGAGCCTAGCCTGGCTCGAGCGCTCGAGGTCGATGGAGCGGCTCGACCTCGTGCTGTACGCAGACGAACACCGTGACGCCTGGTCCGCCGCCTTCGACGGGGTCGTGCGCCCCGCCGCCCCGGCAGGCGGCGATGCGCTGCTGCAGGCGCTCGCCACCGAGATCTGTGCCCGCCTCGTCGCCTCGCGACGGCACGACTCCCCCATGCGCGAACAGATCGTGCAACCGATCCGGCGTGCGCTGTCACGCACCGACGGCAACCTGGCCCTGCAGTGGCTCACGGTCCCGGCGCGGCTGTTCGCCGAGCGCGTGGTTGCGGAGTTGACCGGTGACATGCCACCGGGTACCCCCCTCCATGCGCGCATCGAGGCGCTGCACGGCCGGATCGAGACGTGGATGGTCTACCACCTGCACGTGCTGCGGGTGTACGGAAACGAGGGCGCCCACTACCGCGACACGACCCGCCTGGAGACCGCCGACGTGACGGCGCTGCTGACCAGTTTCCTGCGCGTGCTGCTGTGGTGGAACGACCACGGCGCGCCGTAGATCGGCCCGCTCCCCCTTCCCCGTGACGTGACGCCCGACCACGACGAACGACGCGACGCGTCACGGCAGCCGCCGACCGCAGCGGACAGCCCGCTGACCTGTCGCCCTCTCGCCCTGGTGCCTTCCCGAGCAATCCGCCGCCTTACCGCGGATCCCGGCCGTCGATGCCGATCGGCCTTCTCTACCGTACGCGCCTGTCGTGCGGGGAGTTGCGCAGGAGCCCGCCGTTCTGCGAGCCCACGTTCCTCTCGGCCAGCATGTGGCCGCCAACCGCTCCGGCTGGTGCGTCCCCGGAAAACGGCACGGTCGAAGCTCCGGCCCGGTGCCAATGGCTCGCCGAGCACCTCATGCGGCCGACACACCGGTGCACGCGTCACGACAGACGGCAACGTCGTCGCCCGCGGTCTTCCGGAACTGGCGTCCGGCATTGTGCAGGGCGCGAATGACAAGTGCGTCAGATCCTCCCTCCGCACCGCGTTACCTGGATGCCTGCGACGAATGCGCGCAGGGGCAATGGGAGGATCGACCGCATGTCGGAATCGCTCGACACCTCACCCGCGACGCCGGCCCGGTCCGGGCCGCGGCAGACACCGGTGGTCGGTGCCGAACTGGCTGCGCTCGGGCGCGCGCTGCAGGCAACGGTGACTGCGCTGCGCGATGTGTCGAACACGCTCGAACGTCTTGGCGCGTTGCTCGAACGGCAAACGGAGCCTCCGGCTTCGGGTGCCGAGCCCTCCTCCGAACCGGAGCTTCAGCCGGACGCAGCGGCCGTCGCGGTGACCGAGTTTCTTGCCAGCCGCTACATCGAGGTCGTCAACATCGCGCGCAAACGCGTCGAGTGCGACACCTGGCTGCAGCTCGCCAGGCACATCGCGAGCACCTATCCGCTCACACGCCCGCTTCTCGACGCGATCAAGAAGA
>RFJN01000209.1 GCA_003694875.1 Planctomycetota bacterium
CGAGCGGTGGCGCGCCGCGCTCGCTAGGCCGGAGGAGGAGGCGGCGTGCGACGGCTGATCGTCCACGGGGCGGCGGGGCGGCTCGGCCGTCGGATCGTGGCGCTCGCGCTCCGGGATCCCGACTGGGAACTCGTGGCCGGCTACGTGCGACCGGGCGATCCGCGCACCGGCACCGACCTGGGGGTGTGGGGTGGGCAGCCGCCGGTGGGACGGGCGCTGGCGCCGCTCGTCGACGCCGTCCCGGCGGCGGACGTCGCGATCGACGTGAGCGTACCGGCCGCCTCGGTTCGCTTCGTGCAGCGCATGGCGCAGGCGGGGCTGCCGGTGCTCGTGGCCACGACGGGCCACGATCCGGGAGAGCGGGCGGCGATCGAGCGCTGTGCCGGGCGCATTCCCGTGCTGTGGGCGCCCAATCTGAGCGTCGGGATCGCGCTGCTCGGCTCGCTCGTCGAGCGGCTCGCGGCGGTGCTCGGCACCGAGGCGGACGTCGAGATCGTCGAGGCGCATCACCGACACAAGCGCGACGCACCGAGCGGGACCGCGCTTGCGCTCGCACGGCGGGTGGCGCGGGCGCGCGGACAGGCGCTGCGGGAGGCGCTGCGGACCGGACGGCACGGACGCAGCGAGGGGCAGCGGCCGCAGGGCGAGATCGGGCTGCACGCGGTGCGGGCGGGCGAGATCGTGGGAGAGCACACGGTGGTGTTCGCCTGGGGGCGCGAGCGGCTCGAACTGGTGCACCGCGCCGGCGACCGGGACGTGTTCGCCGCGGGGGCGCTGCGCGTGGCCGGCTTTCTCGCCGACACGACCGCACCGGGACTGTACGGTGTCGAGGACGCGCTGCAGCCGCCCCCGTGAGGGGCGCGCACGGGCCCGCGGCACCGGGCGGGTCACGCCCGCGGTCGGGGGCGGGGCGCGGCGGCGGAAAGATTCGCTTGCTTTTCGCCTGTGCTTTCGATAACAGTTTATGGGCAAGATGGTTAGAGGTTTGGCGGCGCGGGGTGGCGTGCGACTTAGGGCCGGCCGAACGGTTGCGGTCCCGCCGAGACGAGCACCCACCCGCGAGACGGGGGCGCGCCCGCGAGGGACCCGGGGAACAACGAAGAGGAAGGGGGTCGCAGGTGACCAAGAAGGAGATCGTCAAGCGCATCGCGGACAAGGTGGGGCTGACGCAGGTGCAGATCAAGGAAGTCGTGCAGTCCACCTTCGACGCGATCATCGACGCGATCGCCACCGAGGGGCGGATCGAGCTGCGCAACTTCGGGGTGTTCGAGGTGAAGGAGCGCGCGCCGCGCAAGGCGCGCAACCCGCGCACGGGGGAGCCCGTGGACGTGCCCGCCAAGAAGGTGGTGGTGTTCAAGCCGGGCCGCCTCATGGAGGAGCGTGTCGAGCAGGCGGCGAGCTGAGCCCGCACCGGCGGGCGGCAGGGCTTCGGTGAACAGGCGGGCTCGCGGCCTCCGGGTCGCGAGCCCGTTTGCTTGCCACCGACTGAACCCCGCGCAGCGGGGGGACGTCGCAGGAGAGGAAGCAGGGCAAGCGCGGCGGAGGTGGTCACGTTGACGGCAGGCGGTGCCCGCTTCGACAACGAGGCGCTCGACGAGCTCGCGCGCGCGTTTGCGAGGGGCGACGAGTCGGCCTTCGAGGCCCTGCAGGCGCAGGTGCGCGACCGGCTGTATCGGCTCGCGTACCGGATCACCGGACGGCGCGACGACGCGCTCGACGTCGTGCAGGACGCGCTGTTCAAGGTCTACCGCGACATCGGCGCCTGGAACGAGCGCTCGGCCTTCTACTCGTGGCTCTACCGCGTGACCACCAACCTCGCGATCGACCGGCTGCGCCGCCGCCGGCGGCGGACGGTGCTGCAGCAGCGGATCGCGGAGCGCAGCTCGCGGCGGCCGCGGCCCGGTGCCGAGCACGAGGCGGTCGTCGACGCGCGGCACGACGACGCGGTGCGGCTCGCACAGCTGCGTCGGGCGGTGGACCGACTCGCCCCGCAGCAGCGCGCGGTGGTGGCGCTGCGGCACTACGAGGGGTTGCCGCTCGCCGAGATCGCGCGGATACGCGGCTGCGCGCTCGGAACGGTGAAGTCGACGCTGCACCAGGCGCTGCGCAACCTGCAGCGCATGCTGGCGGCCGAGCGGCGCAGCGAAGGGGGCGGCCATGGCGGAGCGTGAACCGAGCCGCGACGGCGCGTGCGCGCAGGTGGCCGACGCCCTCGCCGGCTACCACTACGGGGAACTCGATCCCGACGAGGAGCGGGTGCTCGAGCTGCACCTCGAGGGCTGCGAGCGCTGTCGTGCGGAACTCGCGCGGCTGCGTGCGCTCGTGGCCCAGCTCGACCGGCTGCCGGTGCCCTTGCCCAGCGCGGCGGAGTGGAGCCGCCTCGAACTCGAGCTGCGGGGCCGGGTTGCGGCGGTCCGCGCGGATCGGGAGTGGGGCGATGCGCGTCCGCGCCGCGGCGCGGCCGTACGCGCCTGGTCGCGGTGGGTCGCGGTGGCGGCGGTGCTCGTGAGTGTGGGCGTGGCGATCTGGAGCGAGCGGCGGGTCAGCGCCGAGCGCTCGCGTGTCGCGGTGCTGCTGCGGCAGGTGGGCGAGCTGTCGCTCGAGCTCGGCGACGTGGGCCGAGCGCAGCGGGCGTTCGAGGCCCTCATGGTC
>RFJN01000210.1 GCA_003694875.1 Planctomycetota bacterium
CCGCTTGCACCGGGCGGCCCCGAGCCTATCGTGGAGCCCGCGTGAGCGCAGGGGACGGGGCGGACGTGCCGAGGATCGAACGATACGTTCTCGCCGGGATCGCGCGCGCGTTCGGCTACGCGCTCGGGATCTTCGTCGTCTTCTTCGCGATCGGCGGCAGCTACGAGCTGCTGCGCAACGGCGTGCCCGCCGCGGTGGCGCTGCGGCTCGTGCCGTTCGCGATCCTCTACATGCTGCCGCTGCTGATCGCGATCTCGGTCGCGATCGGCTGCGCGGTGAGCTACGGCCGGCTGAGCGCGGACAACGAACTGCTCGCGGCACTCGCCGGCGGCGTGCACCCGCTCGCGCTGCTGCGTCCCGCGGCGTACGTCGGGCTCGTGCTGTCGCTGCTCGCCTTCGGTCTGCAGGCCTCGGTGGCGCCCTACGCGTACGCCCAGAAGCGGCGCGCACCGCAGACGCTCGTGCGGGCGCTGCTCGCCGACACCGGCCCCCGGCCGCGCACCCTCACCGACCGTCGCTCGCTCGCACTGCGCTGGCAGCGCCGCGAGGGCGAGCGCCTCGAGCAGATCGAGGTGCTGCACGTGCCGCCCCGCCGGCCCGCGGCCTCGACCGGCGAGGCCGCGCTCGGTACGGTCGGATTCGAGGCGGTCGCGCAGCGCGCGGTGCTGCGACCCGAGGAGAAGGGAGGACTGCGGTTGCGGCTCGAAGGGGCGGACCTCGAGGTCTTCGAGCCGCGGCCGTGGCGCCTGGCGCTGCTCGATCGCGATGGCGACGGGCGGCTTGGAGTGCGGGAGTGGCCCGCGAGCGAGCCGTTCGAGCGCTTCGACCGCGACGGCGACCGGTGGCTCGATCGCGCCGAGGCGCGCGCGGCGTTCGCACAGCTCGATCCGCGCGAGGGGCGTCGCGGTCGGGGCGACCGGCTGCAGCTCGAGGCGCTCGAGTTGCGGCTCGAGCCACGGCGCTGGCGCAAGCTGCTTACCTCGGCGCTCTCGACACGCCGCCTGATGCGCCAGCGGGCGCGGCTTGTGGCCTGGCAGCGGTGGGCGCGCGAGGGCGGGGCGCGGCGGCTCGTGGCGGCGCGCTGTGCCGCGGCACTCGCTGCGGTGGCCGCGCCCGGTGCGGCACCGCTCGTCCCGATCGCCGCCGCGGCACAGACCCTCGCCCACCCGTCGCCGGCGCTGCAACAGCGGGTGCAGCGCCGGATGTGGGAGATCGACAGCGTGGTGTACGAGCGGGTCTCGCTCGCGATCGCGCCGCTGCTGTTCGCGCTCGTCGCCGCTCCCCTGCCGCTTCTGTGGATCGGGCGCAACTGGCTCGTGTCGCTGCTCGCGAGCATGGCGATCCTGCTCGCGCTCTTTCTCGTTCCGTGGCTCGTGGCGCGTGCGCAGGATCCCGACTGCGGTCTGCCGGCGCTTGCGCTGTACGCACCGGGTTGGGTGTTGACCGCGCTCGTCGCCGCCGCTCTGCTCGTGCGCGTCGCGAGACGCTGAGGAAGGCGCATGCGGGTCTGCGGACGGATCGATCGCTACTACGGACAGCGGTTTCTGCGCACCTGGGCGCTCGTGGCCGCGTTCGTGCTGCTCGTGTTCCTCGCCGTCGACGCGCTCGTGCGCATGGAACGCTGGACGCGCAGCGACGGGGTGCTCGAGGGGCTGGTGCACTATGGGGTGCAGCTGCCTCTGCTCTACCAGCGCTTCGGGGCGTATCTCACCCTCGCGGCTGCGCTGCTCACCGTGCAGCGACTCGCGCACGCCAACGAACTGCTTCCCCTCGTGAGCAGCGGCACCTCCATGCGGCGCGCGCTCGCGCCGATCCTCGCCGGTGCGCTTGGTGCGGCCGCGCTGCAGATCGCCGACACCGAGTGGGTGCTGCCGCGGCTTGCCGACCGCCTCGTCGAGGAGGGGGGACTGCGCGGTCGCGACGATCTGTTCGGTCCCCTGATCACGCGGGACGCGGCCGGCCACTCGCTGCTCGCGACGAGCTACGACGCCCGTCGCCGGATCCTGCACGGGGTGACGCTGCGGGTGCGGCGCGGCGACGCCACCGTGCGGGCGGTGATCCGGGGCGATCTGGCGCGGTGGCGCCCCGCCGCGACGGGGCGCGAACCGGGCTGGTGGTTGCAGGCGGGCACGATCCGGTGGGGCGAGGCGGCCGCGGTGCCGCTCGAGGGCGAGGCGCTGCGGTTGCCCACCGATCTCGAGCCGCTCGATCTCGAGAGCCTGCAGGCGGCCGCGTGGCTGCTCGACACGCGGGCGTTGCGGCAGCAGATCGCGCGCCAGCCCGACAACCTGGCGCTGCAGTGGCAGCTGTACGCGCGCTGGATCCGGCCCTTCGACCACCTGTGGCTCGTGCTGTTCGGCCTGCCGTTCGTGCTGCGCAACCGCGATCGCGTCACCGCCCGGGCGCTCGGCTTCGTGGTGCTGCTCGCGAGCTGCGCGCTGTACTTCGTCGTGCAACTTGTCTGCCACGGGCTCGGGCGCGACGGGCAGCTTGCGCCTGCGCTCGCGGCCGGTCTGCCCACCCTGCTGTTCGCACCCGTGGCGGTGTTCGGGTTTTCGAGGATCGAGACGTGATGCAACGAGACAACCCCGCTCCGTCCGTCGGTGCCGGCTCGTCGCCCTGGCTCGTGTGGGCGGCGCTCGCGGTGGCCGCCGTGGTGTTCTTCCACGGTCTCGACGTCATGCCGTTTCAGGAGCCGGACGAGGGACGCTACGCGGAGATCGCCCGGGAGATCGCCGCGCCCGGCGGCGACTGGCTCACCCCGCACCTCAACGGCATTCGCTACTTCGAGAAGCCGCCGCTGTACTTCTGGACCCTGGCGGCGGTGTTTCGGCTGCTCGGTCCGAGCGAGGCGAGTGCGCGTCTGGTCTCGGCACTCTCGCTGTGGCTGAGCGCGGCGCTGCTCGCGTGGGTGGCGTGGCGCGTGTTCGGGCCACGGCTCGCCGCGCTCGCGGTCGCGATCTTCTGCTCGATACCGCTCGTGCTTCTGTTCTCGCACTTCGTGCTCGTCGACACGCTGCTCCTGTTGTGGTTGACCGCGGCGTTCGCCGCGCTGCACGTCGCGGTGCTCGACCGGGCACGCGGCCGCCCCCCAACGCGGTGGGCGATCTGGGCGTTCTACGTCTGCAGCGCGCTCGCCACCCTCACCAAGGGACCGATCGGGCTGGCGATCCCCGGCATGACGGTGCTCGGCTATCTGGCGCTCGCTCGCGACGGGGTGCTGTTCCGCGCGCTCGCGCGACCGGACGGACCGCTTCTGTACCTGTTGCTCGCCGCGCCGTGGTTCGTGCTCATGGAACGGCACAACCCGGGGTATCTGCACGCCTTCTTCGTGGAGGAGAACTTCGGACGCCTCACCACCGGCGGACGCTTCCACCGCCAGGGGCCGCTGTGGTACTACCTGCCGGTGCTGCTCGGCGGTTGCTTCCCCTGGTCGGTGTTCGCCCTCGGCGCGCTGGTCAACGGCTGGCGCGAGCGCGCGCGGCTCGGGCTGCCGTGCGAGGAGCGCGCCGCGGTGCGCCTCGCCGCTGCGGGCGTGCTCGGGCCGCTCGTGCTGCTCTCGATCGCGAACTCGAAGCTCGCCTACTACATCCTGCCGCTGCTGCCGCCCTTCGCGCTGTGGCTCGCGTGGGCGTTCGGCCGCGGGCTCGCGGTGCGTCGGGCCGAGCGCGGCGCACGGTGGATCGCCGCCTTCGCGCTGCTGTTCGTCGTCGCGGGCCTGGCCGCCATCGCATGGGGGTTGTGGGGAGAGCCCGGCGGGCTCGCGCGCTGGATCGTCACGGCACCGCCGGGCGGGGACAAGCACGTGTTGCAGCTCGCACGCGCGCGGGCGCTGAACGACGAAGCCGTGCCGACCGGTGCCACGGTCCTTGTGCTGGGCGTGGCCTGGGCGGTTGCTGCGGCGGTGCTGCGCCGGCGCGGGCCGTTGGCCGGGGCGGGCTGGATCGCGGCGGCGCTCGGTGGGCTCGGGCTCGTGTTTCCCTATATCGCCGCGCCCTTCGGCACCTTCTACTCGCACCGCGACGTCGCGCGCGCGCTCGCGCCGCTGTTGCAGCCCGGTGACGAGGTCGTGTTCTACCGCTCGTTCCGGCGCACGATCCCCTTCTATCTCGGGCGGACGGTGACGCTGTGGCATGCGGCGTACAGCGAGTTCGGCCACGACATCGAGCCCGGTGCGGAGACGCGCGGGGTCGCGCTGCAGAGCGACCGCGACCGGCTGCGGGCGCTGCTCGGCGGCCCGCGGCGGGTCTTCGTGGTGGTGACCGGGAACAAGCGGCTGCGGGAGATCGAGGCGCTCAGCCCGCGGCCGCTGCGTGAGGTGGTGCGGATCGGGGCCAAGCGCGTGATGCTGAGCGCCCCTGACGGCGAGGGCGGATCGTGAAGGCAGGACGCCGGGCGTTGCTGAGTGTCTCCGACAAGCGCGATCTCGTACCGTTTGCGCGCGAACTCGTGCAATTCGGTTTCGAGCTCGTCTCCACCGGTGGCACCGCGCAGGCGCTGCGGCAGGCGGGGCTCGCTGTGCGCGAGATCGCCTCGCTCACGGGCATGCCGGAACTGCTCGGCGGGCGGGTCAAGACGTTGCACCCGACGATCCACGCCGCGATCCTCGCCCGCGACAGCGCGTCCGACCGCGAGGAACTCGAGCGGCATGGAATCGAGCCCATCGATCTCGTCGCGGTCGATCTGTACCCCTTCGAACGTGCGGCCGAGCGCGGCGGGCCGCTCGAGTCGCTGCTCGAGCAGATCGATATCGGCGGCTCGACGCTGCTGCGGGCGGCGGCCAAGAACTGGCCGCGGGTGGTCGTCGTGCCCGGCCGCGAACACTACGAGCGGGTGCTCGCGGCGTTGCGAAGCACCGGGGAGGTGGGAGCCGGGCTGCGGCGTACGCTGGCGCTGCGGGCGTTCGAGCGCTCGGCCGCCTACGACGCCGCGATCGCGGCCGCGTGGGCGATGCGCACCGGCGAGGCGCAGCCTGCCCCCGAGCGGCTCGTGCGGCTGTGGCGGCGCGAGCGCCCGCTGCGCTACGGCGAGAACCCGCACCAGGCGGCGGTGCTCTATCGCGCCCCCTACGCGCCGCCAGAGACGCTCGCGCGCGCGGTGCCACTGCAGGGAAAGCCGCTGAGCTACAACAACCTGCTCGACGCCCACGCCGCCTGGTCGCTGCTCGGGGAGCTTTCCGGCGATCGGCACGCGGCGGTGATCGTCAAGCACACCAATCCGTGCGGCGCGGCGGTGGCGGACACGATCGAGCAGGCCTACGAGGCCGCGCTCGCGACCGATCCGCGCTCGGCCTTCGGCGGGGTGCTGGCGCTGAGCGCGGCACCCGGGCCGGCGCTCGCCTCCCGGATCGCAGCGCGCTTCTTCGAGCTGTTGCTCGCCCCGGAATTCGACCCCGAGGCGCGTACCGAACTCGCGCGGCGTCCTGCCCTGCGGCTGCTCGCGCTCGGGCCGCCGCACAGGCCCGCTCCGTGCTGGACCGGCCGCGAGATCGAGGGTGGGCTGCTGTGGCAG
>RFJN01000211.1 GCA_003694875.1 Planctomycetota bacterium
CGCAGCAGCGAGATCGCCTCGAGGTTCTCGTTGCCGCCGTGGATGTTGGGCTCCCACTGCCCCGGGCCGCGCGAGTAGTCGAGGTACAGCATGGAGGCGACCGCGTCGAGCCGCAGCCCGTCGACGTGGAAGCGCTCGATCCAGTACAGGGCATTGGAGATCAGGAACGCGCGCACCTCGGGCCGCCCGTAGTCGAACACGCAGCTCTTCCAGTCCGGGTGCCAGCCGCGGCGCGGATCGGGGTGCTCGTACAGCGGCTCGCCGTCGAAGCGGGCGAGCGCGTGCGCGTCGGAGGCGAAGTGCGACGGCACCCAGTCGAGGATCACCCCGAGACCCGCGCGGTGCAGCGTGTCGACGAGGAACATGAGATCCTCGGGCGGACCGTAGCGCGCGGTGGGCGCGTAGTAGCCGGTGGCCTGATAGCCCCACGAGCCGTAGAAGGGGTGCTCGGCGAGCGGCAGCAGCTCCACGTGGCTGAAGCCCATGGCGCTCGCGTACGCGGCGAGCCGCGGCGCGATCTCGCGGTAGCCGAGCGGGCGGTTGTTCTCCTGCGGCACCCGACGCCACGAGCCGAGGTGCACCTCGTAGATCGAGATCGGCGCCGAGGCATCGTTCGCCGGTGCCCGTCGCTCGAGCCACGCCTCGTCCCGCCACCGGTAGCGGGCGGTGTGCACGCGCGAGGCGGTCGCAGGCGGCCGCTCGCTCCAGCGCGCGAACGGATCGGCCTTGTCGAAGCGGCCCCCCCAGGCTCCCACCACGTGGAACTTGTAGAGCATGCCCGGTCGCACCTCGGGACAGAACCGCTCCCAGCAGCCGCTGTCCCCGATCCGCTGCAGGGGATCGCGATCGTGCCGCCAGCCGTTGTGCTCTCCGATCACGTGCACCGACGCGGCACGCGGCGCCCACACGCGAAACAGCACCCCGACCCGCCCCGTCTCGGCCCCCGCCCACAGCGCGCCGAACCGCTCCCACAGCCGCCGGTGCGTGCCGCGCCGCAGCTGCTCGATGTCCTCGGAACCGAGGCGCAACTGCTCGAGCGGCACCGGCTGCGTCGGGCTCGACTCGACGGTGCGCACCGCCTCGCGCGCCCCGTCGAGCGCCGGTAGGAAGCGCGAGAGCGCCTCGAGCCGCTCGATCTCCTCGACGCGATAGCGCAGCCGGCGTCTCCAGTTGTCCTCGCGCTCGGGGTGCGCGGGCACGTTGATCGGTTCGCGCTCGTGCCACAGCGCCTCGAGCGTGAACTGCACGAGAGCCGCCCGCGACAGCGCAAGCCAGCGCAGCGAGGCGCGCCACACCGCATCGAGCTCGTCCTCCTGCCCGCCCACGAGCAGCCCCTCTCGACGCAGCACCGAACACCAGCGCTCGCGCCGGCGGCGCGCGGCGTCGTCGTCCCCGCCCTCGCACCACCACGACGCGAACGGCGGCAGGTCGTGGGTCTCGAGCGAGGCGACGCTGCCCGGCGGCGGTGGGGGCGGATCCCCGTGCTCGGGCAGCGCGAACGGCACCACGTAGCTGCGCGCGAGCGCGTGCCGCTGCATGCCGCGGCGCACCGCGTCCGGCACCGTGCCGAGGTCCTCGCCCACGACCGCGCAGCGGTGTCGTTGCGACAGCAGGCACACCAGCGCGAGCCACTCCTCGTGGGGGTAGCGCACGTACAGCCCCTCGCTCGCCGGCAGGCCGTCGGGGATCCAGAACAGCCGCCACAGCGACATGACGTGATCGATCCGCAGCACGCCCGCCAGCCCCATGACGTGCTCCAGGCACCGGGAGACATAGGCGTGTCCCTCGGCGCGGCTCGCGTGCGGTGCGATCGGCGGCAGGCCCCAGCGCTGGCCCGACGGCGAGAACGGGTCGGGTGGTGCGCCGGCACTCACCCCCCGCGCGAACAGCGCCGGGAAGCGCCACGGATCGAAGCCGCGTCCGTGCACCCCGAGCGGCAGATCGAGATAGAGCGCAAGCCCCCGGCGCGCGAGCCGGTCCCGCAGCGCGGGCAGCTGTTGCGCGCACAGCCACTGCCCGTAGAGAAACGCCTGCTCGGCCTCCCGCACCGCCCCCGCGAGTGCGGCCTCGTGCGCGGGCCAGCGCTCGGGATCGGGCCCCGCGTGCTCGCGCAGCGCGCGAAACCGGGCGTAGTCGCGCACGAGCGGCGAACGCGCGACGAAGCGCTCGAAGCCTGCGCGCCGTTCGGACGCGCCGCGCTCGAGCCGCGCGCGCCCCGCCGCGAGCGCGGCGCGCACCGCCCGCCACGACGCCTCGTGGTCGAGCCGGCTCGCGACGTGCGTCCCGGCTGCGTCCCCGGGCGGCGCGCTGCCAGCGAACTCCGGCACCGCCGCAAGGTCGAGGTACAGCTCGTTCCACAGCAGCCGGCTCGCGGGGGCATAGGGGCTCGGGTCCGAGGGCGGATCGAGCAGCTGTGCGTAGAGCGGCAGCGTGGCGAGCGCCTGGACCCCCGCCTCGCCGAGCCGCCGCGCGATCCGCTCGAGCAGCCCGAGGTGCCCCACCGGCTCGCCCGCTTCGGTGTGCGGCGCCCAGGCCGGCACGAGCACGGCCGTGCCGTGCGCGAGCGGCTCGAGCGGCTGCCAGCTGCAACGCGGCGCCACGATCAGCACCGCACGGGGAGGCGGCGAGCCGACGCCCGGGAGCTCGAGCCGGTGCCGGCCGGGCGGCAGCGGGCCGAGCGGCTCGAGCGACAGCGCCCGACGGCGGCGGCCCGCGGACAGCAGCGGACAGCGGGCGGCGCGCATCCGTCCGTCCTCGAGGGTGAGCGCCACCTCGAACGAGGTCCGCTCGGGGCCGACCCCACGTCCGAGCCGCAACCGCGGCGGCTCGCCCTGCCACAGCACGTTCACGGGCTCGACAAGCCGCCGGCCGAGCGCGTCGAGCCGGCGTCGCAGCGCCTCGGGGGCGTCGGCGGGCCGCGCCACGTCACAGCCGAGAGCACCGAGCACCGCGCACACCGCCTCGGGAGCGCCGCGGTGCACCCGCCCCTCGATGTCGCGCCAGCTCGTCTCGATCCCGCACAGGCGCGCGAGCCTGTACAGGGCACGGCGTTCGTCCATGGTGACCGGCTCCGGCCGGGCTGTCTCGCCCATGGTGGCGAAGGGTGGGTGCGCTGTCCATGCCGTCCTCGCGTACCATGGCCGCTCGGACGGTGCGGAGAGGGCGAGCATGGCACCCCACCCTCCCTGCTCGATCGCGATCGTGTACTTTCGCACCCCACGCCAGATCCGGTTGTGTCTGCGCGCGCTGCGGCGGCACACCGCGACGGGCGGCGACCTCGAGGTGATCGTGGTCGACAACGGCTCGGGACCGGGCGATCCCGGGCTCGCGTGGCTGCGCACCCTGGGCTGGATCCGGCTGCTCGAGCGCAACGACGCGTTCCCGAGC
>RFJN01000212.1 GCA_003694875.1 Planctomycetota bacterium
CAGGCGTCCGAGGCGTTGGCGGGACGGGATCCACGACGGGTCTGGTTGCGAACGGCGGCCGGCTGGCGTGCGTGCGGCTCACCAGTCGGTTGCGAGCCAGGGACGCACGAGGACCGGCGCCAGGGCGGCGGCACGCGCGGCCGGCAGGGGGAGCGAGAACAGCGCCTGTGCCGCACGGTTGCGGCGCCGAAGCCCGCGCAGCGCGCGGTGCACGGCGCGGCCCGGCTCGAGCTGGGCGGTGGCGATCGCGCGCCCGAGCGCGACCGCTCCCCGCGCCTGTGCGAGCATGCCGTCCACGTAGATCGCGGGGGCGCCGGGCGAGAAGGCGCGCGGGACGGACAGGACTCCCGTCTGCGGGCACCGCAGTGTGGGAAACGCGCGTTCGATCGGTATGCGCGCCTGCGCGAGCGTCGCTTCGGGATCGTGTACCCGTAGACCGAACGCTCGCGCCTGCCGGTGGAGCACCGCTTGCGCGCGAGCGCCGAGAACCGCGGTGCGTTCGTGCTCGGAAGCGCGGACACGCGTCGTCACGATGCCGTACCACGACGCGGCGGGCGAGGCGGGGTCGTGGAACGGGGTGAAGAACGACAGCCAGCGAATCCCCTCGTCGTCGTACTCGAGCGGGGCGATCGCGAGGCCGGCTCGCAGCGGGGAGCGCAGCCGTACGGCCACGCACGGCGCCTGCACGGCCAGCACGAGATCTCGCGGTGCAGGCGTGTGCGGTGCCCCGCCGAGACGACCCGTCGTGTCGATCCGCCAGCGGACCGGGGGAAGTTCGGCGGCGTCGGTGACGCGCCGCTGCACCACCTCGATGCCGCGGCGACGTGCGAGTCGGCGCAGCGCAGCCACGATGCGCGCGTGCCGCGTAGAGAGCCCGATCGGGTCGCGCCGTCGGCGGATCGTCAGAATCCGTCGGTAGCCTGCTTCCGGCCATGCCAGCACGCTGTCGAGGCGACGGAACGAGCCGCGAGCACCGGAGATCGCCTCGATGAGCCGGTGCACGTCGGTCTCGTACGCAGCCGCGATGACCTCGAGTGCGGCCCGCCGCAACGTGCAGCCGCCGATCAGGCGCCGATTCTCCGGAGCGGGGACGTCGTAGACCACGACTTCGAAGCCGCGTCGTTGCAGTTCGACGGCCAGACACCAGCCCGCCACCGAACCGCCGACAATGGCGGCACCCTCGCTGCCAGCCATGCCATGTCCCCCCGTGGCGTCGGCCCGCATGGCGGTCGCTGTGCGAGTATACCGCGACAAGCCGCCATCGCCGCCGCCCCGGCCGCGTATCAGAACGCGATCGCGATCGGCAACCGGGTGCGAGAGGGCCGCGATGCGCTGGATCCACAGACGGGGTCGCAACGGTTGGGCGGCGGCGGTCGCGCTCGCCGGACTGGCGTGCGCGCCCGCGCTTGCGGGCGGTGTGAAGCGCAGCACGCCGCACTACGAGATCGAGGCGCCGAACGAGAAGATCCTGGACGCGAAGGCGCGCGAGCTCGCCTGGTCCGCGGCGGTGTTCGAGGATCTGTTCGCGCTCGCCCCGCCGCGCGGCCGCGTGATCCTCTCCGACAACCCCAACGCCATGGCCCCGCCGACACCGGGAGGTGGTGCGGGCAGTGCGGTGCGCTGGACGCTGCCGTGGTTCGCCGGCTCCATGCCCGGCATGCCCGCGGGCATGGGCGGACAGATGAAGGCGCTCACCCACGAGGCGGCGCACCAGCAGCTGTTGCAGCTCGTCAACGACGGTTGCGTGCCGGCGCTGCGCGAGCGCTTCAACGGCTACGGCAGTTTCCTGCCGGACTGGGTCGATGAGTGTGTGGCGGTCTACCACGAGCCGGATCGGCAGAAGAAGGAGCGGCGCACCCAGCTCAAGGCGTCGCTGCGCAAGCACATTCCGCTTGCGGAGTACTTCACGATGGACCACCCGATCGGCGGCAAGGGGGTGGGTGGCCTTCCGCCGGGGCTCAGGCCGCCCGGCGGTGGCGGCGTGGGCGGTGGTGTGATGCCCGCCGGCCCGGGCATGGAGCGCGCCAACCTGTACTACGTGCAGTCGCTCGGGGTGATCGAGTACCTGACCGCGGTCGGGGGCAAGCCGTTTTTCCGTTTCGCGGTGGCGCGCATGCAGCAGGGTCGCGGCATGGACGCGATTCTCGCGGAGTGGCACGCGCGCTTTCGGGAGATCCGCAAGCTCGTGCGGCGCGCGCGGCGCACATGCCCGCCGAGGACGCGATCGCCGCGGTGCGCCACTTCGCCCGCGCCCCCGGCTTCGACCCCACCCTCGCCGCGATCGACCGACCCGGCAGCCGCCTCGAGGCGCCCGAGACGATCACCTGCCCCGTCACCCTCGTCTGGGGGCGGCGCGACGCGATCCTGCCGCCGTGGCAGGCGCGACGCGCCGCGAGCACCCTCGGTTGCGTGCGCGACACGATCCTCGTGCCCGGCGCCGGGCACGCCCTCATGTGGGACGCGGCCGAGGCGGTGACGCGCGCCGTCCTCGACACCCTCGGCGCGACCCACGCCCCGCGCGCCTGATCCCGGCGCCCGGCTCCGGGCAGATTGCCGATCACCCGGGAAACGGCGGCAGCGGCGGGCGGTAACCCGGATAGTGGCGCTCGATCCAGCGCACCCAGTCCACCTCGAGCGCCTCCACGTCCCGCGGCAGCCGCCCCACCTTGTCGCCCTTGCGTGGGCGCAGGATCGGCCACAGTTCCGCGGCCGCGTCCCCGCGCGCCCGCG
>RFJN01000213.1 GCA_003694875.1 Planctomycetota bacterium
CGCTTCCTCAAGGTGATCGAGGGCCCGATCGCGGGACACCGCGTCGAACTCGGCGAGCACCCCCTCACGATCGGACGCGCTCCCGACAACGGCCTGCCGCTGCCGGATCCGGCCGTCAGCTCGCACCACGCCCGGATCGACTTCTACCAGGGACGCTACTTCGTGAGCGACCTGCAGAGCTCCAACGGCACCTACCTCAACAACGGCCGCATCGACCAGGCGCCGCTCAACGACGGCGACATCCTGATCGTCGGCCAGAGCAAGATCCAGGTCGTGCTGCGCTGAGCGCGCGGCAACGCGACGTACCGCACACCGCGCCCGCACCGGCCCCGCCGGTGCGGGCGCGGCTCCCATGTGAGCGAAAGACGCAGCGTCGCTGCAGCGGCCGGCAGCCCAGGGAGGCCGCATACGGCGGACGGGTTTCGAATGCGCGGGGCGCCACGCAGTTGTCGGAGCGACGGCGTCTCGCCGTCGCCGCGCGGCGTGTGGGTTCGCCATTGCACCGCCAACCGTCGCCCTTCGGTGCAAGGACCCGGCGGTTCTTCCGCGATCCGCAGCCCCGACGTCGGCAGCAAGCTGACCATGAGGAACCCAGGTACCCAGGAGAGTTCCCGGGGACGCACAGGGCCGGATCGCGTCGCGCTGCAAGGCTACGCGACCGCCGCTCCGTTCCTGCCGGCCCTCCACAACCGGCCTGCGACCGACAAGACGCTTGGGGTTCCGGGTTCCTCATGCCCCCCTCCTCCCGCGATGCGCGCCCGGGCATCGCCAACGGAAGGACGGGGAGGGCCCCCTCGGAACCCGGCTCAGGCCGAGCGTGCCGCCTGCGCCTCCACCCACGAGAACAGCAGCCGCACCCCGAAGCCCGTCGCCCCCTTGTCGTACACCCCCTCGCCCTCGGTGCTCCACGCGGTGCCGGCGATGTCGATGTGCGCCCACGGCAGCGCGTCGGGAACGAAGGCGGCGAGGAAGCGCGCGGCGGTGATCGCCCCGGCGAGCCGCCCTCCGCTGTTCTTCAGATCGGCGTGCGGGCTCTCGAGCTGCCGGTCGTAGCCCGCGTCCACCGGCAGGGGCCACAGCCGGTCGCCCGCCGTCTCGCCCGCCGCCCGCAGCGCCTCGCCGAGCGCCTCGTCGCGCGCAAACAGCCCCGCGTACCGGTTGCCGAGCGCGATCATGCACGCGCCGGTCAGCGTCGCGAGGTCGACGAGGGCGGCCGGTCGGTAGCGGTCGGCGGCGTACGCGAGCGCGTCGATCAGCACGAGCCGCCCCTCGGCGTCGGTGCTGATCACCTCCACCGTCTTGCCGCCGTAGGTGCGCAGGATATCGCCCGGACGATACGCTGCGCCATCGGGCATGTTCTCCACGAGAGCCGCCACCCCGATCACCCGGCGACGCAGCCCCGCGCGGGCGATCGCCTCGAGCGCGCCGATCACCGCCGCGGCCCCGCACTTGTCGTACTTCATCTCCTCGAGCCCCTTCGAGGGCTTGATCGAGATCCCGCCCGTGTCGAAGGTCACCCCCTTGCCCACCACCACGAGCGGCGGCTCGTCGCCGCAGCCTTCCGGCGCGTGCTCGAGCACCACGAGGCGCGGTGCGTTGGCGCTGCCCTGCCCGACCGCGAGCAGGGCGTGCAGCCCCGCGCGTTCGAGGTCGTCCGGTTCCAGAACCTCGCAACCCAGGCCAACCGCGTCGGCGAGCGCGGTCGCGCGCTCGGCGATCACGCGCGGCGTGCCGTCGTTGGCCGGCACGTTGCCGAGTTCACGCGCGGTCGCGAGCCCGCGCGCGATCGCATCGATCCGCTCCGCGAGGGAGGTGGGCTGCGTACCGAGCAGCGCCACCGCCTCGGGCCGCGTGGGGTCGGGCCGCTCTCCCTCCGGGTCGGGACTGCGATAGACCTCGTAGCGGAAGGCGGCCAGCGCGGCCCCCTCCAGAACGAGCCGGCCCGCCTCGTCCGCCCCGCCGGCGACCGCGTCCGCCGCGCTCGCGGAGACCGCGATCCCGAGCGTTCGCACCCCGAGTTCCCGCGCGAGCCGCAGCGCCTGCGCGCCCGCCTCGCGCAGCGTCTCCGGCTCGATCGCCTCGCGCTTGCCGAGCCCGAGACACGCAAGCCGCGGCGCCCCGAGCCCCTCGGGGTAGAGCAGCCGCTGCTCCTTGCGCTTGCCGGTCAGGTCTCCGAGCGCCTGCGCGCGCGAGAGCGCACCACCGCTCGCGGCTTCCAGGCCGCGCAGCACCGGGTCCTCGGCGAGCGTCTGTCCGCGCGCGATCAGCACCGCCACGAGGTCCCTCTGCGCCGCCTCGGGCGCGTCCCCGATCACCTCCCAACGCATGGCCGCCTCCCTCCTGTTCCCGCCGGGCTTCGGCTCCGCTCACACCACGAGCGAGCGCAGCGTCTCGAGATCGCGCCGGTGCCCGTCGTTCTCGGTGGGGGTCTCGAGAATCTTCGCGATCCCCACCGTCGGTTCGTAGGCGAGCAGCGCCCGGAAGCCCTCGAGGCCGATCTTCCCCTTGCCGATCGAGGCGTGCCGGTCGAGCCGGCTGCCGAGCTCTCCCTGCGAGTCGTTGTAGTGCAGGGCGACGAGACGGCTGTGGCCGAGCACACGATCGAACGCCTCGAACGTCTCGCGCACCGCCTCGGGCGTGCGCAGATCGTAGCCCGCCGCGAACAGATGGCAGGTGTCGAGACACACCCCGACGCGCTCGGCGGTCTCGGGCGGGCAGGCGTCGATGATCGCGCGCAGTTGCTCGAAGCTGCGCCCGACGGTGTTGCCCTGGCCCGCCACGTTCTCGAGCACGATCAACGCCCCGTGCGTGCGCGGGTCGCGGTCCACCTCGGCGAGACCGCTCGCGATGCGGTCCGCCGCCTGCTCGATCGGCGCCTCGGAGGAGCCGGGGTGGAAGATCACCCCCCGGATCCCGAGCACGCTCGCGCGCCACAGCTCCTCGCGCAGGGTGTCGATCGAGCGCTGGAAGATCCCGTCGTCCTCGCTCGCGAAGTTGAGCAGGTAGGTCCCGTGGGCGAAGATCTCGCGCACCTCGCTCTGCCGGCGCATGCGCCACCACAGCCCCTGCTCCCAGTCGCCGAGCGGTCGCCATCGCCACTGCCGCTGGTTCTTGACGAAGACCTGGATCGTCTTCGCCCCGATCTCCTCCGCGCGCTCGAACGCCTTGGCGAGCCCGCCGGCCACCGAGACGTGCGCCCCGAGATCATCCAGTACGGCCAGGTCCATGCCCCTCCTCCCCTCTTCGCTACCGCTGCGCCTCGCGTTTCGGCGCCCCGGCCGGCCGGTCCGCGGCGCGCCGCAGCGCCTCGAACCAGCCGCGCGGACACGGCACCGAACCGATCGCCCCCCCCTCCTCGACCGCAAGCCCGTGAAAGTCCGACCCCCCCGTGCGCAACCACCCGCGGGCCTGCGCGAGCCGATCGAACGCCTCGGTGACGTCCGGATCGTGCGCCGAGTGGCGCACCTCGATCCCGCACAGCCCCTCGCCCACGAGTTGCTCGATGCGATCGACGAGCCGGTCGAGCCCGGGGTGGGCGAGCACCGCCACCCCCCCCGCGCCGGTGATCAGCGACGCCGCCTCCCGCACGCTCGGCCGCTCGTACGCCACGTATCCGGGACAGCCCGGCAGCAGAAGCCGCTCGAACGCCTCGCGGGTGCTGCGCACGTGCCCGCGCGCCACGAGCGCGCGCGCGACATGCGGCCGACCCGGCGCGCCCTCGCCGCCGGTCTGCTCGAACACCTCCTCGATCGCGATCGGGAAGCCCGCGGCGGCGAGCTGACGCACCATGCGCTCGAGCCGCGCACGACGACGCGCGGCGCGTTCGCTCTCGAAGCGCAGCACGCTCGGATCGCTCGCATCGATGAAGTAGCCGAGCACGTGCACCTCGAGCTGCTGCGCGCTCGCGGTCACCTCGATGCCCGCCACGACCTCGACACCGTCGATCGTGCGCGAACGCGCTCCGGACGTCCCGAGCCCGAGCGCGCGCGCACCGGCGGCGGTGTCGTGGTCGGTGATCGCGATCACGTCCGCGCCCGCCCGCGCCGCGAGCGCCACCACCTCGCGCGGGGCGTGCAGACCGTCGCTCGCGGTGGTGTGCACGTGCAGATCGATCATGCGGCCGGCGGCCTCCGCGGATCCCGGGCAAGATTCGCCTTTTACCACAGCGATCCGCCAGTCGCGAGCACCGATCGCAAGCCGCTCGATTTCCGGCCGCCGCTCAGGCGTCGCCGGGCGCCATGCCGTACTCCTCGAGCTTGCGGTAGATACGCTTGCGCGAGATGCCGAGCATCTCGGCCGCGCGCGACTTGTTGCCGCCGGCACACGCGAGTGCGCGCAGGATCATGCGCCGCTCGACCGCCTTGAGCGTGGCGTCGAGCGGTGCGATCTCGTTCGTCTCGAGCGCCTGCGCCGCGCCGTCGGACGCGGCCGTCCCGGCAGCGACCGCCACCGAGGGCGGCAGATCGGCGAGCTCGATCCAGGGCCCGGGCGCGAGCACGAGCGCGGACTCGATCACGTTGCGCAGCTCCCGCACGTTGCCGGGCCAGCGGTGGCGCCGCAGCGCCTCGAGCGCCTCGGGGCGAATCCCGCGCACGCGCCGCTCGAGCCGCGCGCCGAGTTCGGCGATCGCCCGCAGCGCGAGCGGCTCGATGTCCTCGGGCCGCTCGCGCAACGGCGGCAGCTCGATCACGATCACCCCGAGCCGGTAGTACAGATCCGCCCGCAGCCGCCCCTGCTCGACCGCCTGCTGCGGATCGCGGTTGGTCGCCGCGATCACGCGCACGTCCACCGGCTGCTCGCGCTCGGTGCCGATCGGGCGCACGCAGCCGGTCTCGAGCGCGCGCAGCAGCTTCGCCTGCGTCTCGACCGGCATCTCGGTGATCTCGTCGAGCAGCAGCGTCCCGCCATGGGCGGCCCGGAACAGCCCGCGCTTGTCCGTCAGCGCCCCGGTGAACGCGCCGCGGGCGTGCCCGAACAGCTCGCTCTCCATGATCTCGCGCGGCAGCGCCGCGCAGTTGATCGCGACGAACGGCGCACGCGCCCGCGGCCCAGCGTGGTGGATCGCGCGCGCCACCACCTCCTTGCCGGTGCCGGTCTCGCCGACGAGCAGCACGTTCGAGCGCGTGCGGGCGGCGGCCGCCGCCCGCCGCAACGCCAGACGCATGCCCTCGCTCTCGGCCACGATCGCCTCGAAGCCGAATCGCCCCTCGAGCTCGCTGCGCAGCGACTCGAGTTCGTTCTGCAGTCGCCGCACCCGCTCGAGCCGACCGAGCCGCAACAGCAGTTCCTGGTTGTCGAAGGGCTTGGGCAGGAAGTCGGCCGCCCCGAGCCGCATCGCCTCGACCGTGAGTTCGATCGTGCCGTAGCCGGTCATCACGATCACGTCGGTCTCGGGCGCGCGACGCCGCAGCTCGCGCAGCAGATCGATCCCGCTCTCGCCGGGCATCTTCACGTCCGTGAGCACCACGTCCCAGCGCCCGCGCCCGACCGCTGCAAGCGCGGCGGCTGCCGAGTCGGCGCGCTCGGCCCGGTGGCCCTCGGACGACAGCAGACGCACGAGCATCTCGGCGAACGGCGCGTCGTCGTCCACCACCAGCACCGACAGCGCACGGCTCGACTCGGTCGACGGCGGCGCCTCGCAAGCGACGTCGTGTTCGGCCCCCGCGCTCATGCTCGCTCCCGCCCCC
>RFJN01000214.1 GCA_003694875.1 Planctomycetota bacterium
CGCGGCTGCACCTTGCCGCCTGCCGGCGAGGCCCCGGGCTGCTGCCCCGGCTGGCCGAAGGCGGCAAGCGCGAGCAGCGACACCGCCGCGATTCCCAGAGTCGCCCGATAGAGCCGTGATGCTGCGGACATGACATTCCCCCCCCAACTTGTCCACCCGTGCCGGGCGATCCCTCCGCTCCGCGAGAGCCCGCCCCCCAGGCTGCCTCGTTCCTGCTCCACGCCCACTGCGACGGGTGATCGATTCACGAACCGCGATATTAGAACACCCTTTGAATGAAACGTCAAGCCATCGGCGTAGCCGTGCTGCGCTGGCGCGCTGCCGTGCCGCTCGCCGGCGAGATCGCGAACTTCCAGCCACGGCCCCCTCGTCGGTCCGACGACCGGAAGCGAGCCGCCCGCCGCGGCCGGGGCACGGGCCCCGGTCGCAGGCGGGCAGACGGGTGGACGTGCGGCTCGCTCGACGGGCGCCCTCAAGGCGCGATCTGCCAGACGAGCGCTGTCGTGTTTCTGCTGCCCGAGAGGGCGAGTTCGCCATCGCCGGCGGGCGAGGCGGCTGGCCGACCCACAGAGCAGGGCCACGAGAGCGAGAGCCCCTGTGCTTGCGGCTTCCGGTAGCGCAGGGGTGGACGGGCCGGTGTTGAAGATCGCGAGGCTCGAGCCCGGCGGGCGAAACGAAATCTGGTCGTTGGCGAGACCGTTGCCGCCCGTCTCGGGGTCCAGTCCGAAGGCCTCGATCCGCCCGTTCGTCTGGGGGATCTCACCGAGCACCAGGTCGGCGGTGTCGGTGGGCAGGGCCGTGGAACTCGTGAACAGCAGCGGAGTCAGCAGGTCGTACAGGTCGAAGGAGGCATTGGCCTGCGCAATGGCGCCACCGGCCGCCCACGGCGCCTGTTCGATCACGCCGCCGTTGGCGGTGCCGGCGCGTGCGGAGAAGCGATCGCGGCCGCCATTGTCGTTCTTGACCTCGTGGAGCGAGCGGGCGGCGACACCGTGGCCATCGCGCGCTCGCGACGCTACGGTGGAGGCGAGGACGCCGCGGAAGACGGGGGTGCGCCATGGCGGGGCGGAGGCGGTGCAACGGGGCACGGGGTGGTGTGGCGGTTCGTGTCACGATCGTGCTGTGCGCGCTGGTGCTGCCGGGCGCGAGCGGTTGTGGATCGGGAGGCGGCGGTGGTGGGGGCAGTGGCGGCGGCGGGCTCTCGGCGCTGCCGCCCTCGGCGCCGGCGATCGTCGACGACGACGCGCTCTGGCTTTGCACCAACCGGCCCGAGCGGCCGCACGACGGGGCGCTCGGGCTGCGGATCGCCGGGGTGCGCGAGTGTACCGCCGGCAGCACAGCCGCCGTGGCGGGCGGCGACATCTACGTCGCGCCCGGCGGCGACGACGCCGACACGGGCGACAGTCCCGCGAGCGCACTGCGCACGCTCGCCGAGGCGCTGTGCCGGGCGCAGCCGGGCCAGACGGTGCACCTTGCTCCCGGCACCTATCGCGAGGGCGCGGCCCTCGGAGCGCTCGGCAGCGCGAGTTCGGCCCCCCTCGTGATCCGCGGCGAGCCCCAGCCCGGACAGCCCGTCGTTCTCGACGGCGAACGCTGGCGCACCCACGGGATCGGACTCGTCGAGTGCTGGAACGTGCGCATCGAAGGAATCCGCTTCGAGCACTACAGCGACGCGGGCGTGTGGGTGCTGCTCGGCGGCGGGATCGAACTCGTCGATCTCGAGGTCACCGGCTGCGGGCGCTGCAGCGTCGAGCCCGACGTCGAGGGCGAGGGCTTCGGCATCAACCTCCTCGGCGTGCAGGGCTACACGGTCGCGAACTGCCGCTTCGAGGACAACGGCCCCCTGCTCTCGGAGGTGCTCGCCGGCCGGGTGCTCGGCACCGGGATCAACACCTTCGAATCGAGCGGCGGCACGATTGCCGACAACACGATCACGCTCACCCGCGGCGGCGGGATCCTGATCGAGGACGGCAGCGCGGTGACCGTCACCGGCAACGCGATCGTCGACAACTTCCTGCTCGCCTACGACAACTACTGGGACGGCGGGGTGTGGGTCGACGGCAGCCGCGACGTGACGCTGCGCGACAACACGATCGAGCGAAACTACGGCGGGGCGGGCGTGCAGATCTCGGACGAGGAAGGACGCTACCCGACCTCGAGCAAGGAGATCCGCCTGACGGGCAACACCATTCGGGACAACCTCGGCGCGGGCGTCCTCATCTGGGGCTACGGCCAGTGCCCCCCGCCCGCCGACGCGGTGCTCGACCACGCCTCGCTCACGACAGACAACACCATCGTGAACAACCGGTTGCAGGGCAGCGCGGCCGATCTTCTGTGCGATCCCACCTTCCTCGGCGGCGAACTGCCGGATTGACGCCGGAGGTCGACGCTGGCCGCTCACTCCAGCGGCAGCCTGCGCACCGTGAGCGCGCGCCCCGCGCGGCGCACCTCCCAGCGGTATCCCGGCTCCCGTACCTCGCGCCAGCGCCGCTGCGCCTCGCGGGCCTCGTCCTCGTCGTCCCACACGCTCTCGAGCACCATGGCGAGGGCGCCGTCGCGCTCGCGCCGGTAGACCCGGTAGCGGTCGCCGCCCCAGCCCGCCGCGGCGCGCGCGGCGTCACGCCGCGCGACAAAGCGCGCGAGCGTCTGGCGCATGCCCCACTCCCCCAGGGTGTCGCAGCCGAGCGGGCGCCAGCCGCGGCCCAGCGCGTCCGCCGGCGGCGGCGACACGGCGATCGGATCGTCGCGACGCGCCGCGAGGTAGCGCTCGGGGTGCAGGATCTGCTCGGTCGAGGCGGGCAGGTGCCGGTGCGCGGCGTCGACGCCGTTCCAGCCCCGCCGCCCGTGCAAGGCCGCGCAGTACACCAGGCCGTCCAGGTACCGGGAGACCAGAGGGAGTCGGACGATCGGCGGCGCGCTCTCGATCTCCTGGCCGCGGATCGCGTCGGGGCCGTTCCGGATCAGCATGCGCAGCAGCGCGCTGTTGCGGGTAAGCGAGCTCAGCGGTCGCCCCTGCTGCTGGATCATGTGCCCGACCATCGCGAGCGTCGCGTCGCCTTCGACCAGCGACGCGAACGCGTTCTCCTCGTCGATCGTCCGCTCCCGCTCGTAGCTC
>RFJN01000021.1 GCA_003694875.1 Planctomycetota bacterium
CCAGGCGCGCGAGAACAGCCGCGGCCCGATGCCCCAGTGGGCGAAGGCGGCGAGCAGCGCCCAGCCGCCGAGCAGCGTGACGGTCTGCACCTTCCACTGTTCGAGGCGGCCGGCGCACGAAAGCAGCGCACTCGCCGCGATCCAGATGAAGGCGAGCAGTCGCGGCTCGAGCGGGTTGCCGATCGATCGCAGCGCGTGCAGCACCGCGTCGACGAGCGCGCGCCAGACCGTGAGCACGAACGTGAACGGCCCCATGTCGGGATCGAGCGCGGGCAGCTCGATCGTGACCTCGAGCGGCGGGGCGAGAAGGCGGTAGGCGAGCAGCACGAGCCCGAAGCCCGCCGCGAGCGGTAGCAGACCGAGCAGGACCTGGCCCGTCGCGGTGGGCTTGCCGCAGGACACGAGCGGTCCGCGGCGCCACAGGTGGATCCCCTCGAGGGGGCTGCCGGAGAGCCAGCACGCGAGCGCGCTTGCGACCACGGCCACGAGCGTGCCCGGAAGCAGTGCCAGCTTCACCGCGGGGTGCTCGAGCCAGCGCCGACTGCCCGCCCGCGCGAGGGCGAGCACCGTCGCCGTCACCCACAACCACACCATGGCGCCACCTCGTGTCGCAGCGCGTGCACCGAGCGCACGTCCGTGTTCCGTTGTACGCGATCGCCCGGAGCGGTGCGAGCGGCGGCGGTGCTCCGGTTCAGGACAGCCGCTCGAGCAGGTGCTCGAACTGTTCGTCGTCGTGGAAGTCGATCACGATGCGGCCGCGCGCGCGCGCGCGCTGCTCGATGCGGACCCGGGTTCCGAGCCGGCGGGCGAGCTCCGTCTCGAGCTGCTCGAGATACGGCGGTCGCTCGCGCCGCTCGCGGCGGCGCTGGCGCGGGCTGCCTCCCTTGCCCTTGTGCCGCTGCACCGCGGCCTCGATCTCGCGCACGCTCATGCCGTCGCGGATCGCCCGCTGCGCGAGCGTCTGCTGCAGCGCCGGATCGCGCAGACCCGCGAGCGCGCGACCGTGCCCGGCGGTGAGCTTGCCCGCGCGCAGCGCCTCCTTCACGGGCTCGGGCAGCTCGAGCAGCCGCAGCGCGTTCGCCACCGCCGAGCGGCTGCGGCCCACCCGCTGCGCCACCTCGTCCTGCGTGTAGCCGTAGCTCTCGAGCAGCCGCCGGTAGGCGTGCGCCTCCTCGATCGGATCGAGCGACTGCCGCTGCAGGTTCTCGACGAGCGCGAGCTCGAGCAGCCGCTCGTCGGGCACCTCGATCCGGATCGCGGGCACGGTGGCGAGCCCGAGCCGACGCGCGGCGCGCAGTCGGCGTTCGCCGGCGATCAGCTCGTAGCGGCCGGGGCTCGCGCCGTCGCGCACCACGAGCGGCTGCAGGATGCCGTGGCGCGCGATCGAGTCGACGAGTTCGTCGAGCCGTTCGGGGGCGAAGTTGTGTCGCGGCTGCGCCGGGTTGGGATCGATCGCCTCGGGCACGATCTCGAGCAGCCGGCTCGGCGGGGCGGTCTCGATCTCGGCGAGCAGTTCATCGAGGCCGCGGCCGAGTCGCTTCGTCGCTTCGCTCATGGGACAGCACCTCCTGCGTGAGTTGAACGTACGCCCAGCTTGCGCGGGCGCACGGGCGGTAGGCGAGCAGGTCGCGGCCGGGGCTCGCCGCCTCGACGGCCGTGATGTCGCGCGGGATCACGGTGGTGCGCACCTGCGAGCCGAAGAACGAGCGCAGCTCGGCGGCCACCTCGCGGTGCAGCGGCAGCGCCGGATCGAAGAGGGTGAGCACGATGCCGGCCACCCGCAGGTGCGGATTGGAGCGCTTCTGCACCGCGCGCACCATCTCGAGCAGCCGGGCGAGTCCCTCCATGGAGAAGAACTCGCACTGCACCGGCACGAGCAGTTCGTCCGCGGCGGTGAGCGCGAGCAGCGGCGGCAGGCCGAGGCCGGGCGGGGTGTCGATCACGATCAGCTCGTAGCGATCGGCGCACGGCGCGAGCGCGCGCCGCAGCCGCTCGAACCGATCCTCGCGTCGCCACAGCAGCGGCAGCATCTCGCCGAGTCCGAGCCCGGCCGGCAGCCACTCGAGCCCCTCGATCTCGCTCGGGATCGGGCGCGGCGGCGGGGCGTCGTCGTCGAGCAGCCGCCGCAGCGAACCGAGCCCCGGCCGCAGCAGCCCGAGGCCCGAGCCGGCGTGCAGCTGCGGGTCGAGGTCGCACAGCAGTGTGCGCCGTCCGCTGCGGGCGGCGCACGCGGCGAGCTGGATCGCGAGGGTGCTCTTGCCCACCCCTCCCTTCTGGTTGGCGATCGCGATCACCCGCGCCATGCTGCTCTCCCGTGGGCTCGGCCGCTTGCGCTCCCATGCTATCGCGGCCGCGTTGCGAGGGGGTGGAGGTTGCGCTACGATCGCGCTCCGGGGCGGTGCGGAGACGAGCGGCGGTGACGCCAGGAGCGCGGTGGCGGATCGGAGCGACGCTGGTCGGCTGGACGGTTCGCGAGGCGCTGCAGCGCCCGCTGCTGATCGTGGCGCTTTTCGCCATGGCGCTGTTCACCGTCGCGCTGCCGTCGTTGCTCGCGTTCGAGTTCGGCCAGGCGCAGCGCATGGCGCGCGAGCTCGGGTACGCCAACCTCCGACTGACCGCGCTGTTCGTGGCGATCCTGCTCGGGCCAGCCACGGTGGGGCGCGATCGCGAAGAAGGCATGCTGCTCACCCTGCTCGTCCGTCCGCTCGGTCCCGCCGCCTGGCTGCTCGGGCGCTTTCTCGGCGGCTGTCTCATAATGGCGCTCGTGCTGCTCGTGTTATCGGCCACGATGGCGCTCGCCCTTGAGGGGGCAGCGGGGCCGGCCGGACCGGTGCTGCGGCTCGCGGCGATGGCGACGGTGCTGCTCGCGGTGGCGGTGGGGCTCGCGAGTGCGCTGCCGCCCGCGCTGGCCGCGATCGGGACGGTCGCGGTCTTCGGACTCGGACACGTGCACGGCTACGTGCGGGCGGTGCTCGCCTCGGCGGGGCCGAGCGCGGCGGGGGCGTTCGCGGCGGTGGTGCCCGACCTCGAGGCGATCGGGCTGCCGCTGTGGTCCTCGCACGCGCCTGTCGGTCTCGCGCAGGCGTTCGGGCGCGCCGCGCTCGCGGCGGCGGGCTATCTCGCGATCGCGGTGGCGATCGCGCAACTTCGGGAGACACCGGCTACAGGGGATCGGGCATGAGAATCGCGGTCATCTCGGATATCCACGCCAACGCCGACGCCCTCGAGGCGGTGCTCGCCGACATCGAGGCCCAGGGTGCGGAACGCATCGTGTGTCTCGGGGACGTGGTGGGCTACGGCGCGGAGCCCAACCGCTGCTGCGCGGCGCTGCGCGAGCGCGAGGTGCTGACGGTGGCCGGCAACCACGACTACGCGGCGATCGGCAAGACGAACATCAACTACTTCAACGCCTACGCGCGCGAGGCGACGCTGTGGACGCGCAAGGTGCTCGAGGAGGACAACCGCGCGTTCCTGACCGCGCTCGGTCTCGTGGAGGTGCAGGACGGCTTCACGATGGTGCACGGGACGCTGTACGCCCCGGAGCTGTTCGACTACATCCTGACGACCTACGACGCCTACCTGTCGCTGCAGCTTCTCGAGACGCCGGTGTGCTTTCTCGGCCACAGCCACGTCCCGATCAACTTCGTGTGGGACGAGACGGTGACGTTCCACCACGAGACCGACTTCGTGATCGCACCGCG